>CAZYUV010000056.1:0-14724 GCA_964650625.1 uncultured bacterium | reverse complement strand
ATGTAGATGGTAGGCAGGATATGGCCGAGTATACTTCTAATATACCATTTGCTTTCGCTCCCGGGACTCGTTGGCTGTATAGCAGCGGGGAAACTAATTTAATGATGGGTTGTCTGAAAAAAAGTATGCCAGATGATCAGCATTCTGATTTCCCGTGGAAGGAGCTTTTTGAGCCAATAGGCATACAGAATGCTACATGGGAAAGGGATAGCAGCGGAACCTTTGTAGGGTCTTCATATTTATATCTAGCTCCATCCGATTTGGCGCGTATTGGTTACTTGTACATGCGCGCTGGAAAATGGAATCATCAACAAATTGTTCCTGAATCATGGATTGATTTTAACCTTGGCCTGGCACCGGCATTAATGAATCAAGATGCTCCTGAGCCAAAAGAATTGGCTTCTTACGGTGCTCAATGGTGGTTAAACCGACCCAATCCTCGTAAGCAATTAACTAAAGAAATTCCTAAAGCACCTGATAGCTTATTTTTTGGAAGTGGTCATCATGGACAATTCCTAGCGGTATTTCCCGATCAGCAGCTTATTCTGGTGAGAAATGGTAATGATAAAAAAGAATCGATAAATCGTGCGGAGCTTTTCAGTCTTGCATACGAAGTCAGTCGAAAGGACCTAAAATGAAGAATGTTCGGCTAATTACATTTCTTGTACTGTTTATTTTTTGCTTTGGGATGCAGGGCTGTGTTCCTAAATTTTTTAAGATTATTCCGAATAATTTTGCAAAAGAGGTATGTTCTTGCATTTTCGTTGAGGGCCAAAGTAAAAACTATTGCCAGGAGTATGGACGTCAAATGTTTGATGTGAGTGGATATAAGGTTCTTGTAGTAGAGAAAGAGGTTTTGGCTTGGGGATTTAGCTATGCTGCTAAAGCAGTATACGAAGGTCCACGCTATGGCTGTCGCTTGTTGCCCGACGAGTAGACCGATGACTTATTGAAAATGCCCGCGATCAATTTGTCTAATGTAGTGATTTCTCAATTTCTGTGAATGGTAGTACTTAAAATATTTGTTTGGTGCGAAGAGCTCGTAGTCTGATTTTGGCCAAATTCGGCGGTTGTAAGATTTAGCAGGTGGTCGAATCTCATCCCAACTCAAATGATTGAGTTTGTTCACGCGCTTCAAATAACGACCTTCCTTCTGGAAAATCTTGTGTTGATATGCAGGCCGACTATCAAGCATACCGGGGTAAATTTTTTGTTGCCGATCAATCTTGAGTCGCACAGGCATTTCAATAGCTGAGATGGCAGAATGGATTACTAAAGCACAAAGTATTTTTAGCCACATGCTTATATTCTAGATTAAGAATAAATAGATTGCTCGGCTTGATTTTAGTGTAATGACAATTCTCGTCTATTGAGGCTTAAATTGCTCAGAGACTCCAGATTATCTAGTTTCGATCGCTTTTTAACTTCAAAGTCGATTGGGGATGTTCAGCAGAATCAAGAGACAGGGTATCTTCAAATAGACGCCTGGTATCTGGCAAATCGTAAACTTCCAACTGGCGCTGTTCTAATAAGAATGGCATCTGTTGACGGATATGCTCCTTTAGTGACTCTAAGCTGCGATCCCATGGAAAGGTTCGCATAACAAAATTCTGTCCGAATAGCTCGATTTCAGCATTGCATTCTACATAATCACTCTTTTTGGCCTGAAGATCATCACTGTACTGCAATTGAATCAGTTTGAAATAAATGAAACTGGCTCCACTGTCTTGTTCATGTTGTTCAATAAATGTTTTTACGCGGTCCATACGAGAATCGATTATTTGCAGGGTTTGACGTCTGACGCTGCTAATTCGGCGTTGCGCTTTCTTGACCGGTGGTCGGGGTGAACTTTTTAATCTAGCCAATTGATTTTCACTACTAGCCTGACTTCTTAATGCAGCATTCTCTTCGAAATTTTGCAGCAATTTGTCTTCGAGCTTAGCTCGCTTTAATCGCAATGGAGCCTCACGATTATCAAGATCATTAAGTTGTTCATTAGCTGTCTTCCAGCGCTTAAGAAATCTGGCTTGCTGTTTGATGGCTAAGGAGTTGAGTTCCAGAACTTTGGCAAGTTTTGTGATTGGTTCTTTTGCCAAGTTATATTTACGTTTGATTTCATTGTATTTTTTACGGAAAGATTTTAAGTCTTCAGCAAAGGTGAAGTCTTTTAAATCAAGTTGTTCTTGCTGCAGGATATGCTGAGAAAGTTCTTTGTTAAGAGCATTGAGTTTTGATTGAGCCAGAGCCTGGTCGTTTTTGACTTCTTTAAGTTCGGCGTCAAGATGCGCGATTTCCATACTACTTTTGCTGCCGTTAAGATGCTCAGCTCGTTGGTTATTAAGAGAGATTAGCTGTTTGTAACGAGTCACGTGGTAGGCAGCCATTGAGTGTGCTTCGCGGCGTGCCTTCAAAGTGAGTCTCCAGTTTCCACGCTCAGGGTGTTCTATGGTTACACATTTTTGATTCCATTCAATGCAAATCTTACGACATTTTCGCGGACGACCATTGCATTTATTGATGGATTTTTTGCAGTTCGATTTCGCACATTTTTGGGTTTCACCAGGGTCTGGATTTTCTCTAAGGAATCGCTTAGGATCATTTTCCGCCATCACCTTTTTGGCAGCATCAAGGTATTCTTGCCAAACTTTCAAACTACTGCCTCTTCTGGCATGCAATCTGGAGAAACGCTTTTGTCGGGCGTCTATCTGCTGGCGACGAGTTTCCAAGCGTTCTTGACGCAGGCGCAATGTTTCTAAAAAAGTTTCATGTTGTTGGATTCTTTTAGTGAGAGCGAGTTCGAGTTTATCTGACTCCCGCATGGCTTCCATAAGTTCATTCATGCCCTCTTTGTCGCCTTTCATTCTTAAGCCTTTATCGGCCCCTGCAGGCGCAGTAGATTTAACAATTTGTGGGGCTGAACTAGTTTCGGCCTCTTCAGATGTTAGGCCTTGCTTATCTTGGGAGGTCTCCACTTTCTTCATGGAACTTTTAAGATCTGACCACATGTTTTGATATTCAGGCAAATCAACCCATTCTTTGGCAAGCATCGATTGCATTTTCTCGAGTTCAGCCTGAGTTTGTTTTTTCTTTGTAAGCCATTTTTCTCGTAATTTGGCTTGAGATTCAAGAGCTTGTAGAACCTTAGCATGTTCAATATTTAACTGTTCTTGTAAAATCTGAAGATCAAGCAATTCTAGTCGCTGATCGTGACTAAGAGCGTGGTCATCGCTATGCATGCCTGGTTCCATGGTAGTACCAAAGTCCGGGTTATTAACCAAACGCTTTTTCTGCTTATCATCTGCCTTATGATTCTTTTCAAGTTCTCCGCGCATTGCCTCAAAAGCTGCCTGTCTTACCTCTGACATTAATGTATCCGAAGGTTGTAACTTCAAATGATATGGCGCTGGTGAGTAAGGAGAATTAGGTATTGGCATAGTCATAGCGATACTTATCTGTGATTCGAGCATTTTACCTAGGGCTTTGCCTGTTAGTTTATAAGAACTGTGATCAAGCACTAAGCTGGTGCGTTGCCAACCCTCAGGAAAGAGCATTTCGGTTTCCATTGCAAGGGTTTGACTTTCAGGGTCTAATCTCTGTTCAGAATAGATCTCACGCCAATGAATTGGGCCCCAACGATATTCCATATCAACAGATGTTAGACTACTAGTTTGAGGTGCCTCTCTATATTGCATTTCTCCAATGGGAAGTTCTCCTAAGTTGGTTTTACCGATAATATGCAATTCATCGTTCCATTCCCATTGAACAGCATTTTGAAATTTGACTAAATGGTGCATTTCACGATCGACTTGAGATTGAAGCAAACCTCCAGAAGAGATATAGAGCTTCCACTTTTGGCCTTCATCATTAATTTGTACTATCTCATGACCATTGGTCCAAAGATTGCCTTTTAGTTGGGTGATTGGTTGTAAACTCATGCGTTTCATAGATTGCAAGAAAACACCGAAAGGCTTGAGTTCTTCATTTCTCAGCCAGTCCACGAAAGCTTTGATTTTTTGGTCTTTTATGGGTAGTACATCAAGTTTTTGAGTGACTGGAATCCCTAAGAACTCTGCGTCTTGTGGTGAAGGTTGAAACCGCCAATTATGATTAGATTGGTAAAACTTATACTTGGGCTGTAGGTAAAAATTATCCTGTGTGTGAGCTTCTGCCAGTGTGAGATCTCCCGTAGCAAGTAATTGTCGCATTGCCTCTTCAGAGACTTCTTGGCATCGCACACTTTGCTGACCTCTACCTGGTATCTGCATTTTCATGCATATATTCACGATAGACTTGGTTGTCATTGATGACCTTACCCAAGTGGCGAATGGCTCACGAAGGTTTGAACCTAGAGTTTGCCATGAGGCTTCGTTCCATTGACTATGACCAATTGAAAAAAAGTTATCCTCATTAAATCCAATTAAAACAAGGGAAGGTACCGAATTAACAGCTAGAAAAGGTAACTTACGGTTGGCAATCTGAAGTTTACCCCAAACTAGAAAACCTTCACGCTGAGCTTCAGTCAAGAGATGCTGGGGGCCCCAAGCACCCATCAAATGCCGTATGTGGCCTAGCTTATGAAGATCTACACCCACTGCTTTTACCGAACAAAAAGAGCTCAGCAATAGCAAAAGAAGAACAATTTTATGCTTATATGGCCACATAATGTGCATTCTAACAGATTTTCGGCACTATTCTTACTCTTATTAGTTTTACAGCTTAAGTAAGTTTTCTCGAAGCGCATTTAATGTGTTCGTAATAAGGGCCAAAAAGCTATCAAGACCATAACCAAATAAAAACCAGGCTATAGGTATAAAGCCTAATTGGGCGATTAATTTGTCATATTGTATGCATGAACTGAGTTTGAATCCACTTTGAGAATCTAAAGTTAAAAAATCACTTAAATCATCAACAATCAGGCCCAATTTTGGATTATCAGGATCGACTAAAATTACTTTATGGTTTTCATTTACCGATTCACTTAGATTATGGGCCATAATTTCTAGACTCATAGTTTTAGTGAAATGTTCATATTCCAGTTCAACTAATCGAGCTTGTGATTGACGAATGGGTAATCGGCGGGTGATTGCAACAATTCGGTCTATATCACCTAGGGCTTTATGAGAAATAACGCGTGCCAATCGAGGCTGACCTTCGGAGAGAATTCTCATATAATTTAAGCCTCTGATAATAGACGTTCTGGTTAAATATGAAATGATCAGAAAAACAATGATGGTATAAATAATGAAAGCGTCGATGGGGTTATGATAGGTTCCGATTATGCGAGCATAACCGGGGTTATCTTCTAAAAACTCAATTGTAACCTTCTGCTCTGTCTTGGTTCTATAGCTGAGTGGAACATGGCATTTTGATCGTACCAAATCATTATTTAGCGAAAATTCAAAATGCACCTCTTGAAGAGGGCTTAAGATGGACCTTGCTTTAACGTCCTTAACAACTCCTGTCTGTATAGAGGTTGGTGCCATAAAGATACGCCATTCCATAGGCCAAAATAATAGCCCTTGGGTAATGCATGCTATAGCTAAGCCTATGCAGATGCTCAGTCTTGTGAGATCTCTTTGCCATCCGAGAATTAAAAATAGATGCCCGATGCTAGACTTGGGTCGCATATGCTGTAGGTCATTCATTTGATCGTTAATCCGTTGCGCTCCTCTGAATTTACTTGGTAACCGCATATTAGAACCGCAAACTGGCTCAGTTGAATGTATAGTGTCTGAGGATGGCTCGCTATTTACTTCTTGATCTGTATTTGTCAGGCCAATATTGGCTACTTCATCAGTTTCAAAATTTAAGTTCCAATCGGTAGCTTTTATTAGCGGAGCAAGCAATCTTGCAGTTCTGGATTTATGAACGGATCGATCAATTATTTTCTGTAAATCGCTCTTGAAGGCAAGCGAGCCTTGAGAATTGGAGGGTTGAGTGCCATATGTATGGAGTAAGTCACGAATTTTAGATTGATCTAAGCTGAGCCTTTGATTCAAACAGTCGTAAAGTAGTTCTCCATTTTCAATCCAGCGGCCCTCATGAAGCATAGTTGAGAATAGGGCCACTACAATTAACTCTTCTACCTGATATTCCACCAGAGGAGTCATCGACTTATCAGTCTTCAAAATTCTCCTGAACTCCCTTGAGCCGCTCAATTTCGAACTTTTGAAGCGTTTTCCAAAGTTTTACGCGTTTGTCCTTCTCTTCGTCGTTGAGATCATTTCTTTCTTTTGTTTGATAGATTTTTTGATCATAAGTATCCAACAAAGCCTCCAGAAGATCGCTTTTTTTCATCTCAGTGGCCCATTGACTAAAAAAACTAGGATCAACTTCTAAACAACGAGCTTTAGCGCTTTGTACTTCTTCCTCAACTAGGTTAAGCCATTTAAGATGCAACTGAACCTCTGAGTTGGGAAGTTGGTGTAAATGAGTTAGAAACTCTCGGATTAATTCTCGTAGGTTATTTTTTTGGATTTTTTTAGTTTGAATGACTTCGTTAGTAAAAGATTTTGGTATGAGGTCTGTGATGGGTTGCAACAGACTCATTTTTTTATTTGAACGCTTTGCTACGGTTGCATCTTGTTTTTTAACTGATTGACGCAATGATTTTAAGTTATCTTTTAACTCTTCAAGAACAGCGAGCATTTTGAGTAAAAACTCTTCGCGGACCTGCTCTAAAATCTTGTTAAACAATGAAGATTTTCTCTGTTTTCCAAAGACTATAGGAGAATCAAATTGAACCGACCAATCCTCTAAAGATTGAATCAATTCAAACATACGAAAAAGATGGTCTTGGGGGTTCTGAGCTTTCTGCATTGATTCAATTTTAGAGCCCAGAGATTGTAAATCTTCTGGTAACTCCACCCTTTGGTTTTCCATTAGCTCAAAGTCTGATGCCATCAAACTCAAATTCAATAAACTAAGACGTAAAGATTCCGTGCTAACAGGAATAGTTTGAAGACTGTCTTGCAGGCGTAGTAGATGAGCTTCCTCTGAATCGGTAAGCTTCTTAACAAGGCCGCGTGATTGAATTCCAAAAATTTTTGCCATATCACCTAGCTTGATGCACTCTCATAACGATTTAAAGCCAGTTTCCAAACAGGGGCAATAATTACCCACATAATGATTATAGCTAAAAACATGAAACCCATGGACTTAAATTCAAAAGGAGAAAGTAACCAGTGCACTGGAGCTGAGCCTACAAGAAGCACCGGAAGGCCAAAGGTAAGGATTCGTCTGGCCCATATTCGATATACGAAATCAGGCCATCGCGCCAGTTGTTGTAATTGCATACGTAAAAAATTGATACCAAAACTTTCAATGGTTAGAAACATTGTACAAGAGACCAAAATTTCCATTGTCACCAAAAGAGTTAAAGATAGTGTCATTAATAGTGGCATTAATATCCATTGCCACCATACAATTCCAATGGCTTGACCATAATAGATTAGCAAACCCCACGTAACCACTATATTGAGCGCGCTAGCCGGTCGTATAAATCGTAAAAAAGCATGAAATACTGTTCCGATTGGTTTGAGAAGCACAAAATCAAGAGAGCCGGTACGAATCTGATTGGATAACTCCCAGAAGCTTTCACTGACGAAGGTCATGTGTAGATGGTCTACTGCAAGCATGAAGCATACGAAAAACATAAATTCTGTACGCTGCCAAGGACCAATCTGATTTACATGGTCAAATATGAAGCTTACTGAGGCCAATGAGGAAAAATAAAACAGAAGATCCATCAAAATCAAGAGAACGAAGTGCAAACGAAAGCTTGTCCCAAGAGCAATACTGGTTGAAACAAAATGACGATACACACGACTGTATTTTTTAATTGTCCTAAGCATTACATACCCGCTGCCGTGTACAGCCGCACTCCTCTCTTAAACAAGAGATGATTTATGGTGTATACCAAAAGACTCCAAAACAATAAGATTAAGCTGGCGTTTACAAGGTTAATGGAATCACCTTGAAAGATTTTTATTGGAATATAGGTCAGGTAGGGGAATGGTGTGTAATCTAAAAATTTTACAAACATTTCTGGGTAAAATTCCAAAGGTAGAATTGCGCCACTTAAAAACTGAGCAGTTGTCTGTAGAATTACTCGAAGAATCCATGTTTCTTCTAGCCAGAAAGCCAATAGACCCACTAAAAATTGCAATTGAAACCATAAAAAGCTTACTAGACTGGCGAAAAATAGGCCCCTTACTACAGAGTTAAAATCAGAAAACGTCACCAGCGGAGTAATCATCAAAAAGCAGATTGTAAAACTACAAATCAAAACCTGGATGCCTTGAAAAGCTAAGAAAGAGGCTGTGTGGAACTTAAAAAAACTAAATGGGTAAATGAGATATGAGCTTATACGGCCCAGTCGTATATCGTCCGCTAACTTCATACTATTGTGACCCTGGGCCATCAGCGAGACAATCAGCACCAATAATTGATATTGCAGCATCTGCTCAAAATCATAACCTTGAAGAACCGTAATGCCGGGCATGGAATAAATCGATTTCCATAAATTGTATTTAATGAAAAAGAAGACCAATGCGGGACCAAAGACTAAAAGTATAAAATTAAGTCTGTAGGCAAGGTGATTGGTCCAACTAACTTCGAAAGTAGACCTCCATTTTCTCAATTCAGCTTGCATGATTCTGTGTGGATGCAGCCAGTGCCGGGTTACTCATGAGTTCATCCATAACTCTTTCAATTGCTAGCTTTTCGGTATGAAAATCTACCACTGCATGATTACTAAGGATTTTGATGCTTGCGTCTCTTAAATTCTTCTCAGGAATCTGCATTTCAACATTGGTGCACTCTGCGTTCCAAGTTGCTTTGAACCCCTGAAAACTCTCCGAATTTGGATTCTGACTTTCGGAAAACTGAAACTTCACAAACTTTTCTTTGCCGAGAATCTGGGCAAATTCTTCTAATGGCCCGTCAAAATGCTTTTGTCCATCAAGAACGAGTACAATGCGTCTACAGAGTGCGCTGACATCGGCCATGTAATGAGACGTTAGAATTATTGTTGGATTGTGCTGCTCATGATAATCCAAAAGAAATTTACGAATTGTTTTTTGAGCCACAAGGTCGAGTCCAATGGTGGGTTCATCAAGAAAAATAACGCGTGGTTTGTGCAAAAGACAGGACATTAATTCCATTTTCATACGCTCACCTAAAGACAACTTGCGCACATGAATTTTCAGTAGATCGTTGACCTGAAGTAAATCTGCAAGATGATTAATTCGGGCAATCAATTCAGTCTCTGGAATTTCGTAGTAGCTACCGAGAAGATGCAAAGAGTCAAGTGCAGGAATATCCCACCAAAGTTGTGATTTTTGACCCATTACCAATGCAATTTGCTGGCGAAATGCAATGCTGCGTTCAAAAGGATGATAACCAATGACCTCCACATTACCCGAGCTTGGTACAATGATACCCGTAAACATCTTCATTAATGTAGTTTTGCCTGCTCCATTGGGGCCGAGCAAACCAACGATTTCGCCTTCTTCTACCTCAAGATCAAAGTTTTCTACTGCATGTTTGGTGGTCCACTCTCTTGCAAAGAAACTCTTTACGGAGCCAACCAAGCCAGGTTGTTTGATATAGGAGCGGAAACTTTTACTAAGTGCTTTGGCTTGAATCATATTTGACTCTATTTACGAAGAAGTTTACTGGCTTCTACCGCAGCATACGTGAAGATTAACTTGGCACCGGCTCTTTTGAGTGAAGTGAGACTTTCTATCAGGCAAGCGTCGTAGTCTAACCAGCCGTTTAGAGCAGCAGCCTTAAGCATACTCAGTTCTCCACTCACATGATAAGCAGCTACTGGTAAATTTGAATGTTCTGCGGTCATTTTGATGACATCGAGATACGGTAAACCAGGCTTCACCATTAAAATATCAGCACCCTCAGCTTCATCAAGCTGAATTTCGCGCAATCCCTCAAAGCTATTTCGTGGGTCCATTTGGTATGTTTTTTTATCGCCAAATTTCGGAGCAGAATCCAATGCATCACGAAACGGACCGTAAAAGGCTGAGGCATATTTAATACAGTAGGAACAAATCAGAACATCTTCAAAACCATTTTGATCCAAAGTTTCGCGGATTGCTTGTACGCGGCCGTCCATCATATCGGAGCATGCAACCATTTGAGCACCAGCCTGAGCTTGAGTCAGAGCCATTTGCGAAAGCACTTCAAGACTTTCATCATTCAATATTTTACCGTCACGAACTACCCCATCATGGCCATCGCTCGAGTAGGGGTCCATCGCTACATCAGTTACGACAATAAGTTCGGGGTAACTTTCTCTAATTGCTCTCACGCAGCGTTGATTTAAGGCGTCCGGATTGCATGACTCAGTGGCCATGCTATCTTTTTTTGATTCATCAACCGCCGGAAACAGGGCGATCGCACGAATACCCAGGTCGATAGCTTCAGGCAAACATTCCAGAATTTGATCAATGCTGCGACGGTATACTCCGGGGAGTGAGGAAATCTCTTCTTTGCGAGATTCTCCCTCGATAACGAACAATGGCCAAACGAAATCTTGAGGGGTCAGATTGGTCTCGGCAACTAAATCTCGAATGAATGGGCTGTTTCGGTTTCGTCTTGGTCTATTAAGCATTCTGGAAAGCTCCTGCTAAGATAGTTATTTTGGCGGCAATTTACAGCAGTATGGCCTCACATACAAGTGTGGATTCCAAACGATCCAATCTTGAAAATTAGCGTACTTGAAATTTATATGAGGACTGGTCTTGATTGCCGGCCTGGTCATGAACTCTTACCTCGAGTTCATAGCTACCCGCTTTTTGCGGAAAAGGATTTTGCTGCATAAAGCCAAGATCAATATAAATCTCACGGCAGCTATAGTTCCCGCAGGTAGACCGAGGCACAAAAAAGTCATTTACGAAAGCCTCTCGATCAGAACCTCCGGGCAATTGATCGAACTTCCAAACTGTTTTCCAGTTAGTATTCTGAATACGATATTCCACATGATAGGGGGGAATATGAAATTTGTGGTGTTTGAGTAGATCGCGAGCTTGAACAAAAAGGCCATAGTCTCCTCTGGCGACATTGCTTGATTGTGGCCTACCGCGTTTATCAAGAATACCGATTCTCTGTATTACGGGTTTTTTAACATCTTGGAGAGACTCTAGAAAATGCAATGGGTTAAGGTAAATTCCGTCTTTACCAATTACATTGAGATGAATGTGAGTGTAGACTTCTCCGTAAGTACTGGCTGGCCAGTCTACGATTTCTCCAAGCAGTTCACCTGTGGGCACCGAAGCTTTATTTTTGAAGGCGGTTTTAATTTTTTGAGGAATAGAGTCGGGGTCCACATGATGATATTGCCATAGATAACCTTGCTCATCCAAAATAGCGACTTCCCAGTAATATCGAGAACCCTTGTAGTAATTGGCTACATTGACTACTTTTCCACCAACCGCGGCGTAAATGGGAGTTTCTTCGTCTCCACGAATATCGATCCCATGATGAAAATAAGCCTGACCCCAGCTGTATGATTGAAAACTAGCCATACTGTGTCCAATACTCAAGGCTTCAAAGGGCCAAGGGTGGCGACTCCGATTGGTATCGATGGTATTTTCTCCAAAAGCCTCATCGGTATATTCGGGGACATATTGAAGTTCGGCCATATCGTCAACTTCAAAGGTGACATAGCGTTCTTCCTCTGAGAATGAAGTGACGCAGCAGAGAAGTAGTAAATATATTAATTTAAAATGACGGATCAGATTTTCCTTTTTAGTGTAGACACTATATCTTAAGGATTCTAAACATTTTGACAATCTGTCTCCGAGGGGTAACGATGAAATATTTGCATACTATGGTCCGTGTACTTGATTTAGAGAAGAGTCTGCATTTTTATCGGGATCTTTTAGGCTTAACAGTAACTCGTCGTACAGAGGTAGAAGCGGGTCGTTTCACATTAGTATATTTAGCCACTGCTGAAGGTGAGCCTGAGTTAGAGTTAACTTATAATTGGGATCAGCAGGAGCCATATAGCTACGGTCGTAATTTTGGTCATCTCGCTTATGCTGTAGAAGATATTTATGAGATTTGTCAAAAACTTCAGGACAATGGGATTACCATTTTACGTCCCCCTCGAGATGGTCGCATGGCTTTTGTGCGCTGCCCTGATCAGATAAGTGTAGAATTTCTTCAAAAAGGTCCAGCTTTACCTATTGAGGAGCCTTGGGCTTCCATGGCCAGCACCGGTGATTGGTAATCAACTTTGCTCAGCGTAGTCGTAGATTCCGATGGTTAGACCTGTCCAGAATACTGGGATATTAAAAGCACAGCATAGCCAGCCCAGAAAATAGTAGGGGATAGCAAATGCAATCATATCTGAGCTAAGGCCGATATTAGTGCCGAACAATTCCAAATAATGCCCTTGCAGAGTAAATAAAACAAGCCAGGCTGCAGTCCATATTAAAAATGGAGCATGGGCAAGTAAATGGTGGCGATAGCGACTTTTCCATAGCTTTAAAATGAAGTTTCTGAAAATGCTATGCACTATTAGACATGCCGCTAGTATATGGCAACTCAAAAGCATTACTAATCCGCTAAGTTGCAATACTGGCCATTCAAGACTGGCTGAATTGGCTTGCAAATTTAATTGATGGATAGCGTAAGGAAATAATACCCCTAGAGTGATAAGTATTGAGACTGCCGCAAATGCATTAACTTGCTTAACAAAAGCCTTAAAGTAATCAAGGCTGATAATGCCTATGTAGATAAGTATTACGAACAGAGGCCATCCTTTAAGATAGGCAAATACCATGGGCCCGGTTCCAATCATGCGAATACAGAATGCAGCCAATAGAAAAGTGGCTGCAAAGAGAGGTACACCCAAAAAATAAAGCCCTAGCATTAAACTGCGAGTTCTGCATTGATCTAACATACTCACTTTTTATCATGAAGCGTGTTAAATTGCTATTTATGCAGCAAATAGACCCAGAAAATCTCAAATCAAAAATAGAATCTGACAACACACCTTTTATGCTGGATGTACGGACACCTGAGGAATGGGAGATCTGCCATATCGAAGGAAGTGTTCTGATTCCGATGAATGAAATACAAAGCCGACTCGATGAAATACCAGAGGACCAAGAAATTGTAGTAATCTGCCATCACGGAATTCGTAGTGCACAGGTATTGTCTGCGCTAGCCCACTACTTTGACTATGACCTTGAGAATTTATACAACCTCAGGGGTGGAATTGACCTTTATTCAATTGAAGCTGACGATACTATCCCGCGTTACTAACTATTATTCTAATTCTCTCTGTTTTAATTTCGTGAGAATTAAATCTTTGTTACTTATATGAATAGATGCAGCAAGATTAGTTTTGTTGCTATCGAGCACTCTATCTTCAATCGGTGTTACGGTACGATAAATATTTTTTATCTCAGACTTGTGGGCACTTGCATTCACACTCGTCTTATTTATTAAAATACAAGTAGAGTCTACTATTTTCTGCTCAGTGACTTGGGTATGCTGTGCTTGAAAGAATTATTTAGGTGTTGAAAAATTTTCACGTCCGTAATACTCAAAATAGGCAATGAGTAGGAGGAAGATTAAACGGCAGTGTTGAAAGAGGGCCTTATAGGCATCATTTGAGATTTCTACACGTGGGCCATTTATGACTTGTGAATTGTAACAGTTACAATAGTACATATTTGTCTCCTGATGACTTCTCAAGTATTAATTAACACAGTCTACCGACAACAATTGCTAGTTATAACGCACTAGCTAACACGGGCGGTTCTTCTGCTGTAATGTCTCCTTTTGCAGAGCTTCTAGTTTGAGAGCTGCGTAAATTACGATTTCTTTCTAACACCCCCATTGACCATGAATTGTCCGCTGGTTTTTTACTGGCTGCTTCCGGAAATCGAGAGGCCCAGGCTTGCATTCCAAAATTGGTCGCCTGGGAAGGACCAGACTGTTTTAGTTGATCATACTTTTGATCGATCTGATCATCGCTCATTTTCTTAAAATCAACATTAGAATTTGTTGAGCCTAATGCTCTTAACGGTGCCGGCCTGACAGATTGTTGATTTAGTTGGGGCTGTTGAGTGGGTTTGCCGGCTGGATTCGCTGCGGCTTGTTGAGCCTGATTACCACCACCGCAACCAGTTAGAGTAAGTAGAGCTAAAACTATGGTCGTTAGAATAATTAAATTTCTCATACCTTAAATCTAAGAAGCTTAGTGCGACAATGAGGAAGGTATGATCCCTAAGTTCTGGATGTTAGGGAAGTTCGATATATCCGGGACCTAGTTTTAGGGTACTACTAGTTGTAGAGTAGTGAATCAAGTCGAGTTATGCATCCAATAACAAATTTGAAAAATGTAGCCTCTTAACTCGAAGTATCCTAATATAAAGCTCTGCTTAACTCTAATTTATAAAATTAGTAAAACTAAACACATCTTATTCGAAATTATCCATTGGAGTTTTTATGAGTGAACAGAATGCAAATGTTGAGCAAGCTTTGAAGCATGAAAGTAATTCTAAGTCTTTCGAATACAAATCAAAGTCTATTAAGAAAGCTCATTCGAAGAATTCTAAGAACTCAAATGATAAAGATCTTAAATCAAAGTCATCAGTAGAAGATAAAGAAGCACATAATGGCAAAGCTAAGATTCAATATCGCAATCAAATGCGCATAGATGATGCAATCGCTTATTTTGAAGCTATTGTG
>CAZYUV010000055.1:0-14759 GCA_964650625.1 uncultured bacterium | reverse complement strand
TTGGAAAGTACAACGGAGTTTTTGGATCTTGATTAGAATCGACTCATTTTTGAACTAAAAAGTGAGACACGAGGCCAATAGAGTATGATAATTCAATGATCATCGCAGCCAGTATATTGTTACTTAATTTCGTCGTTTTCATCGTGGCGTTCATTAAACAAACAGACGCGCTTACAGACTTCACCTATTGTCTCAGCTTTGTGTTAGGCTCATGGTTGGCATATTATTTCAGTCCCTCTACAGTATCCCTCTGTTTATCTTGTGCAATAACTCTGTGGGCAATCAGACTAGGGCTATATCTCGCCTATCGTGTACATCTAACCGGTCGTGATAAACGCTTTGATACGATGCGAAAGAATTTTGTCAAATTCGGATCCTTCTGGTTTTTGCAGGGTATTAGCGTTTGTATCATACTGCTACCATTCATATTATGTTTTCCCGAAATTTCTAAGACTGCTACAGCGTGGTTAATTTTAGGTCTGACCTTTTTCATAGTAGGGTTAGGTATAGAATCATTTGCCGATTATCAGAAATTTAAGTTTAGGAGATCTGCACAAGACGATGAATTTTGTGACGTGGGACTGTGGAGCGTGGTGCAGCATCCAAATTATCTCGGTGAAATCATTTGTTGGTGGTCTCTGACTATTACCCTAACCCCCTATTTTTCTGATTGGACGTGGATTAGTCTTTTGGGTCCAATTTGGGTGACAATCCTCCTCACCAAAATAAGCGGAATACCCCTACTGCAGAAGTCTTGGGCCAAAAAATATGGTCACTTAGATTCTTTTAAGCAATATCAAAAAAATACGCCACTACTTCTACCTAAATTAAAATAAATTAGACGCAATCACTTGACAAAAAATGAAAGTGACTGTATGCTGATATATTCTACAGTAGATTTCTTTCGGTTTAGGAGGGTTGCCTAACATTTTGTCTGGCAGGCCTTCGCAAAGAGTCAGTGTATGCCGTCAACCGGCTTAGCCGCCCCTTAGGGTGATCGAGTTGAAGTCACAGGCCAGGAGGCAGAGTGAATCAGGTTGAAACAGGAGACGGGAAACAGTGAATGGTCGAACACTCTGAAGTAGAGCTCAAGGTTGAAGAAGGTTCTTTAGCGATCATTAACCTGATCGGGGATAGGATTGAACTTGAATGCCTCATGAATGTAAAAACATTGTAGAGGATGTCGAGCAATCGACTATAGTTTGGACTGAATACTTCAAGGATCTGGGTAACTGCAGGAGAGTCTTAAGCTATTAGCTAAAGCCGTGAACTGAGTAAGCGCTTAGACTCCATCCGAAAGAGCTGTAGATCATTTTTTATGGGTTGCACTTAGAGATGTCGCAGCTCATTTTTTTATTAAAAATCGAGAGGCACGCTTCAATTGAAGCCAAAAGCTTTGCATTTAAATCAATTCAGGCTCAAAAACCTCAACACAATCCCCCAGCTTTACACCCTCTAAATTCTGAATAAATTGCCAACCAAAAGCCTTACTAGGCGTATAAAAACCTGCAACCAATTTAGAACTCTCAATTCTCTCAATAGCTGCCAACGCAGTATTGGCTGTCAACTGGTAGCCATTCACTGTTTGTAAATAAGCCCTCAATCCTGTGCCATTAGACTTTAAGGCATAAGCAACCATATCACATCCCTGAGTTTCGAGCTGGCCCTGATCGGGACCCTTAGCCATCGTTTTTATATATTTACGCAGAATCGACTTACACCAATTAGCGCCCCATAAAATCGCCAATGGCCTCAATAATCTCAACAAAAAAACCCAAGCCGCCTTGGAGGAAAACTCCACCCGAATATTAGGCACACCAGTAGAGTGAAAAGAAGTTGAAACATCTCCCCAAGGAACCGTCATACAGGACCTCTTTCTATTCGCAAAACTCAAAACAGAACTTCTGTAGGCAATCGGGACTAGGCGAAGAACCTCTGATTCCCTAACAGCACCCTTAGTTAAAAATCCCTCAACCATAGTACGCATTGTTCCTTGGCTTAATGGCCCCCGACCATGAACACCTAAAATAAGATGCTCAACATCATTAACAGCCTGAGCCACATAAGAGAGCAGACAGTCAGATGGCACAACATCAAACCCCACCCCTGGCATTACGATAATTCCAGACTGCTTAATTTTGTCAGACATCTGTGCGCACTTTTCGAAAACAGCAATTTCACCAGTTATATCTAAATAATGACAGGAAGACCTAAGACAAGCTTGAAGCATTGGATAAAATGTATTTATGAAGGGTCCCGCGCAATGCAGCACAAGATCAATATCTCGCAAGTCTATGGAATCTCGATCGCAGGCGAACACCCTAAAACTAAGCTCATATTGCCTTGCCAATGCCCTAATCTCTCGACTATTACGTCCCGCCAAAACCGGCTTAAAACCTCGCCTGACTGCTTGATCTACAACCAACCTACCCGTATAACCATTGGCCCCATAAATCATCCATCGCACAAGCAATCCCCTCAAACCCAGATCTTAGGATAAAGATAACACAACAAAAGAACGCAAAATTGTAAAACTGATAAGAATAAGCCACACATAAACGAAGGGAAATGAAAAGGGCTCTCAGAAACGAGGATCGAGAGCCCTTCGAATTCTCAAAATAGAGAATACCTGCGCAGTAAAGCGACTAATAGAGTTTAGTACGCTACAGTCAGTATCACACACAATGATAATAAAAGCAATAGTTTTAAACTATTTGTATTAACAGCTGAAAATAAATCCCATCAAAAGAAAGCAGTCTTCAAGACTTTACCCTATTACAAATATACACTACCGATTCTTTCCAGATTTTTTAGCCTTAACAAGGCCCATTGGTTTCGCAGGTATACCCCCCCTAATCTGCCCCTCAGGGATACCCTTTGTAGCCAAACCCATTGCTCCTAATATCGAATAGTCACCTAGGCTATTACCAGCTAACACTGTACTATGATAAGTAACACGTGCGCCCTCACCAATAACAACCTTTTGTAAACTAATATCCATTATGTCGTCAGCATGATGGCTATGAGAATAGATGTTCACAAAATCCGAAATGGAGGCATTCTTCTTAATATGAATGCCGCACCTATCATCTAGCATCACATCTCTATGAATCACTACATTATCTTCGATGAAAAGATTGTATCCGTAGGTAAACTCCACATTATGAAATATTTTCACGTTTTCACCTAGAAACGCAAACATATAGGATCCCATTATTCTTCGGAGAGGGAAGCCAACTAAAGTATTTCGACCGACTGGTAACTTGTCAAAATATGTCCACATCCAATGCAGCGGCTTGTTACGCTCATATCGCCCAACGTCTATATCACCATAATACTCAGGCTCTTGAGCAGAATAGCGTGGGTTCATGGAAGCTAATTTAACCTGGGCCGCTAAATCCTTCTGTTCAAAAGATCTTTCAAGAGCCTTCTGATAACCCTTTTTCCCAGTTTCTAATTCATAAATTGTTTCACAGACTAAAGCATAATTGTCGACATTAACATCATTTAACTGCTCATCGAAATCACCCAAGAAACGATCAAAAGCAGGTTTGGCATTTCCAGCCATTTCTAAACTACGATAATCAGTTCGCATATCAACCCCCCATCGAAGGCTAGACCTACGTGGTGGGCGAGATTATACCAGAGCAGGGACCAACACTACATCAAAAAGCGCCGAGCCTTTTTAATTACGACTAAACCATTTTCAGTCACAGTTTCATACCTCTCTCGGTCTTTATCCGTATCGTACCCAATCTCAGTGCCCTCAGGGATTTTGACATGCTTATCAATAATGGTATTGCGTATCTTACAATTACGCCCGATCTCAGCGTCCTCCATGATGATACATCCATCTATTTGGCTAAAACTGTTCACGCGAACATTTGGCCCAATAATACTATCCTTTACTACCGCGCCCGATATAATTACACCTTCACATACGACGGAATTGATCGCTTGACCAGTTCTATGTGGACCCAAGTGAACAAATTTAGCGGGAGGAAGTCGTAATGTATTTGAATGAATAGGCCACTCCTCATTGTATAAATTAAAGGCTGGATTCACATATCTGAGGTCCATATTAGCCTCATAATAAGCATCTAATGTTCCTACATCCCGCCAATAACTATTGGATGCTACGGGCTCTCCCGGGATTATATTCCGGCCAAAATCATAGGCATAAAGACGACCTGATTCCTTCATTTTTGGCAGAATATCTTTTCCAAAGTCATGACTTGAACTCTCATTTACAGCATCTTCTTCCAACTCATTAATTAACTGACGGGTATTGAAAAGATAATTACCCATACTCACTAAGGCTCGCGTCGGATCATTTGGAAGTGCAATAGGGTTGGATGGCTTCTCCTGAAACCCAATGATACGCCAATCCGAATCTACTTGAATAACACCAAACTCAGTAGCCTCCTCTAAAGGAACTGAAAGTGCTGCCACAGTACAATCAGCAGACTTCTCATGATGATATTTTGCCATGGCTGAAACATCCATCTTATAAATATGGTCTCCACCAAAAACAGCTGTCAAAAAAGGATTCTCATGTCTTATCAAATTGACATTTTGATAGATTGCATCTGCAGTACCCATGTACCAAGAATCTCCTGTATTCATTTGAGCTGGAACACAGGTGATATATTGATTCGGCAATAGAGAACCAAATCTCCAGGCCTCATTAATATGCTCAGTCAGCGATTGCGACTTAAATTGAGTCAGAACATAAATGGAATAAATTCCTGAATTAATAAAATTACTAAGTACAAAATCGATGATTCTGTAACGTCCACCAAAGGGAACAGCGGGTTTCGATCGAAAAGAGGTCAAAGGCTCCAACCTGGTACCCTTTCCACCCGCCAAGATGAGCCCCAAAATTTCCGGTCGCATTCTACCTCCTGTCAATTGTCTTAAATGACTGATGAGGACTCTATTGTAACTCCGGATTAAAACATAATCAAAGCACACATAAAGTATTCCTTAAGCCTATAAAAAAAAATCGTATATGTAGTTTAACTTTGATACTCATAATTATTAGATTATGATACTGATATGAACATGCAGGCTCGCTTCATAATCGGTCAATATTTACCTGGTCAAAGCCTGCTTCACCAAAGTCATCCAGTACACAAAGTAGCCCTTCTATTCATATTCTGCTTACTCGTTTTTCAATTAGCTAAACTCGATCAATTATTTGCCGTGAGCCTACTTTTATTATTCACATTTTGGCTATGTAAAATACCATTCAGCATGATCTTGCATGGCCTGAAGCCATTACTGCTACTTATGTTGATAACATTTTTTATTCACGGACTAACCGATCCCGATCAATCACGACTAATTTTTGAGTGGGGATTTGTAAAAATTTCTCAAGCAGGCCTAGAGCGAGGTATTTTTTACTGTATAAGGCTACTTCTCGTGGTTGTGGCTTCAGCGCTACTTACACTGACCACTTCATCAGTACAAATAACATACGCTGTTGAACGAATCCTCCGACCATTGAAACTATTCAGGTTTCCAGTCGCAGAATTCAGTCTGATGCTTTCTATATCATTACGATTCATCCCTGTACTTATGGAGGAATTTCAAAAACTTCTCATGGCTCAAGCTGCACGCGGAGCCAGCTTTACGCAAGGCTCGGTTAAGAAAAGATTTAATAGTCTCACCAGTCTTCTGGTACCGCTTTTTAACTCCGCCTTAGACCGCGCGGATCAACTAGCTATAGCTATGGAAGTCCGTGGCTTTAATCCAGACTCACCTAGAACATCGGTTCACGAGTACAAACTTGGTAAAGCTGATTTTATTATTATCTTCACAGTTGCAATGTGGTTCTACTGCATTAATCAACTACTCTAAAACACTACTGTTTTGATTCGTTATGACTTAGATGCTGCAATTTGGGTCGAGTCGGTGACACTTACAGATTTATTCTTATTCTTGTCCCAAGTAACAAGCAGCGGACTCGCCAAACATACTGATGAATAAGTCCCCACAAGAACCCCTAGCAACATCGCAAAAGTGAAGTTTGCCACACCTGTTCCACCCCAAATAAACAATATTACAATCGGACACATAGTGGTCATTGAGGTATAAAAAGTCCTGGACAGAGACTGATTTATCGAAACATTTACTATATGATCTACGGTATCTTTTCGCATTAAACGAACATTTTCACGAATACGATCTAAAATGACAATCGTATCATTCAAGGAGTAACCTATTATCGTCAGAATGGCAGCTATTGTACTGGCCGAAAATTCTCTTTGAGTAAGAGCAAAAATACCCAACACAAACATTACATCATGCACCAAGGCAACAATAGATACGATACTGTACTGAAATTCGAATCTAACGCTTATATAAAATATGATCACCAGTATAGAGAAGATAATAGAAAAAATTGCCGCCTCTTTAAGATCATCACCAATTGCAGGCCCGATATTATTGAACTCATGAATTTTAGCACTTGGAAAAGTACTCCTAAACTCCTGCTCTACCTGACGATCAATAGACTCTGCCCCTATATTTCCAGCAATAAAGTCCGAAGTTACGAAAAATTCCTTTGACACTCCACCTATGGCATCCGCGGCCGATATTTCTTGCACCTGAAACTTTGCAAAATATTTTTTGAATCGATCAAGCTCCAAAACCTTTCTGACGTCATCAACACTAGCTTCCTCTTGAAAAGATAGACGAAATACTGAACCTGACCTAAATTCAATACCAAAATTGAGTCCTTGGCTTACCAAAAGAGCCACACTAGCAACCATCAGTAAAATGGATAAAATATAGAACGTAATACGATTACCAACGAAATTAAGATTCATAACTACTTCCTTAGATACTAATGGTTTTACTGTCTGAATTACCGTAGTAACTAGCTAACAACGTTTTCACAACAAAGATAGCTGTGAACATACTAGCCAAAATACCTATTGCCAGAGTCACAGCGAAACCCTGAATAGGTCCGGAACCAAACTTAAAGAGCACGATGCAGGTAAATAGTGACGTTACATTAGCATCCAAAATTGCAGTAAATGCCTTCGAAAAACCTGCGTCAATTGCTGCACGAATAGATTTACCACTCCTCAACTCCTCACGTACTCTCTCAAAAATCAAAACGTTGGCATCTACCGCCATACCAACAGTTAAAATGAGTCCTGCTATTCCCGGCAATGTAAGAGTTGCTCCCATAAACACCATAACAGCTATAACCAAGAGCAGATTAAAGAGTAGTGCTATGTTGGCAAAAACTCCAGCAAATCTGTAGATTAAAAACATTGCCACAAAAACCATTAAAAATCCCCATTTACCAGCTACAAATCCCCTTTGAACTGCGTCTTGCCCCAAGGTTGCACCGACGCGATTTTCGAGAACAGGTACTAATTTAGCTGGCAAACTACCGGCTCGAAGAACACCTACGATACCTTTAACGTATTCTAAATCAAAACTACCTTCCACGGTAACATCCGAAGCTAACTGCGACTGCACTGTAGGAGCCATATAAACTTCGCCACCAAGAACTATCGCCAAACGCTGACCAATCATACTTTTGGTGGCATTAGCAAGTTTCGAAGCCCCAGAATCTCTAAATTTTAATCCTATCTCGGGCTTACCAAATTCATTAAAACGAGTAAATGCCGAATGGATTTCATCTCCCGTGACAACAGTTTTACGCTGTAGAAGATACCAACCACCACTCTCAGTCACTGTCCCATCCTTGGAAACTTCTGCTGTTTTCCTAATAATTTCATACTCTGGATTCTGCGCTCGACTTCCAAAACTCAACGCGGAATCTGCAAAATCAACTACCCATTGAAACTTCAACAAATCCGTCTGACCTATGATACTTTTAACTTGTTTCTCGTCGAAACGCCCGGCCAGTTGAACGCGAATATGGTCATCGTTATATGGCTGAACTACTGGTTCTGTGATACCTAAAATATCAATCCGATTCTTGAGAACTAAAATAGTCTTCCTAATTAAATCTTTTCTCTCCGCTTTGGTTTTAAGTTCCTCATCAGACTCTATTCTGTAAATCAGATCGATCCCACCTTGTAGGTCAAGACCGAGAGTGATTTCTTTTGGGCTGAAAAAACGTCGAGCGAATCGAGGGTCTTTAGTTAAACCCATGCTTTCTCTATTTTCGTGAAAACATTTTTCCCACTCTGCACCTATAAGATTCCCATCTTTGTTCAAGTCGTATTTCGTTAGAAGCGCCTCATCTGCCTGCACTCTCACTCGATGATATTCTTTAAAATCCACTTCATTAATTATTCCATTACGATCGAAGTCCCCTACCTTAGGAAAGACCCCTAATGAAGGTAAGGCCACGTAAAGGCTAGTGAGCAGCACCAGAACTATCAAGACTAATTTGGGGGTGTAATTTTCTCGCATCTTGTTCCTCAATAATATAAAAAGGCAAACCTACAGCAACTTATTTTTTGCGCTGCTTGTGGGGTCCGGAATTATATCTGACAGGTATAGGAGTGTCAAAATATATTGAAATTATCAGCTTAATTCGAAAGATTAGAGTTTAAAAAAAAACCCCGGCTGTAGCCGGGATCTTTTCTAACTGGCTTATTTAATGCTTTCCTTAAATTCCTTACCTGGAACAAACTTAGGAATCTTGCTGGCAGCGATCGTAATCTCCTGCTTGGTTTGGGGATTAATACCCTTACGAGCTTTACGCTCACTAACTTTAAAAGAACCAAAACCTACCAACTGAACTGCATCTCCGGATTTCAAAGAATCCTTAATAGCACCCAAGAAAGCATCTAGAGCTTTTGATGCATCAGACTGGGACAGTGAGGCTTTTTCAGCAATAGCTTTAATCAATTCTGATTTGTTCATCTATTTCTCCTCGTAAACTATTAAACAACTACGATGAAGCTGCACCTAAACGCTTTATTGATGCGCCCTTCACCTGAAATTTTCGTTCAGTCTAGGCAAAAGTACAATGAATTTCAAGGGTACTCGTACGCTTTTCTTACTGATTTTAAGATTTTTGTTCGAAAATGCCTGTTTATCTGCGCTAGAAGCTACTTTTTAAGATTACTTAAATATTTATTCATTGTTAAAAAAATCACTTCTCAGGTTTAATGCAAGCAAATCTCTAGATCTTAGGCTGCCTTTGATTTCTCAAACAATCTCCTGTAGTAAGAAGCTGCTTTGTTTTTACCTTGGTTATGATAAATTTTCCAAAGCAGATAGTTCACCCTAGGTGACTCTGCACCTATTTCAATTAAATTCAGCAGAACATCACGCCCCTCACTGACTTTATCTAATAATAGAGCACACTCTGCATATTCAAGCTGAATACCTGGATTTGCCTGCCCACTGAGATAACAACCCTTTAAAACCTGATATGCTTTTTTTTCTCGACCCTCCTGACGATAGTAACCTGACAACCTAACCAAAGCCTCCTCATCAAAAGGACTAAGCTTTAAAAGCTTCTCATAGCCTCTGCTAGCCTCTCTAAATTTATCTTGCTCCCAATAAGCTGCTGCCGCTTTTTTAACCTCCTGAGGCCCATGAACCCCTAAATCACGCTTCAATTTCAAAACTTGCAAAATTTCACAGTAATCATCTCGCTTATTTGCAATCCACTCCAAGCGATCCAAAACCTTCAAACGTTCTTCCCGATTTGTAAACAATCTAAACAACATTTTCAAAGTAAGCTGCTCAGCCTCAACCAAACCCAAATCCTTCTGCAATCGTCTCATTAAATCTAACGCCGACTTGTGCATATCCAGAGATTGTATTTTTTCGAGTTGCTGAAGAGCCATTCCGGGCCTACCTTGTTCAGCATATATTCTTCCTCGATAATAATGCGCCATCGAGCTATCAACACCATCCAATTCTATGAATGCCGCCCTAAAATCACCCAAATGATAATGCACCTTTCCGAGTACAGCCTTCAACTTAAATTCTCCACTCTTCGTAAGATTACCCTCTAGCTCTGCTCTTAATCTTGCGAAACACTTTAAAGCTTTTCTCCATCGACCTTTACTAACCATCAAACGACCTAGACGATAACAAATACGCGCCGAAAAATGGTGCTCCAAAAAGCGAAATGTTTGCACTTCAAACACACTTCGCTGCCCACTCAACCAGATTGATTCAAGATATTCTAAATACAACCCCTTCAAGCGAGGAAAAGGGATTACAATACTTTCAAATATTTCTGCAGCTTGCCTATACTTTGATGTCATGAAAAGAGCTCTTGCTGTATAAGCACGTGCAACTATGGAATTTGGACTATGTATCTGTAATTTTGATGACGATCTTAAAAGAGCATCTGAGTTCTCTGTCTTGTAATAATGTTTCAATAATTTCAGAGTATTGCGCCGTATTTTCATAGCTGTTCCTTTAGAGCTCTGAGATTTTCTCGAACTGGCCTAGCATTGAAAACGCCAGATCCCACTACAACTAAGTCCACCCCTAGTGCAGCCAGTGTCTTGAGAGAATCAACCTTTACACCACCATCAACCTCTATAAGCAGACTATCTTCCCGTCCCCATTCTTTGCGTTTGTCCACAAGAGCATTAATCTTTTTATCCATAGCTTTAATGTAAGACTGGCCTCCAAATCCTGGATTTACAGTCATTAGAAGAACTAAATCTAGTTCATCAATTAAATAGTCAAGTTCATTCAATGAAGTAGCTGGATTAAGAACCAATCCCACTTCACACCCTTGCGATTTTATTTTTTGACACAATCGATGAGAATGAATAGTACTTTCTGGATGAAAAATGATCCTCTTACAACCCGCATCTATATAACTTTGCACACTATTTTCGGGCTCTTGTATCATTAAATGAGCTTCTAACAGACCACTGAAATTAGAAGCTACCGCCTTGATCAGGGCAGGCCCAAAACTTAGGTTTGGCACAAAAACGCCATCCATTACATCCATATGCAGAACATCTATACCCTCCTGCATTAGAACATCGAGCTGCGCTTGGATATTAAGGTAATCAATCGTCAAAATTGAGGGAGCAATGTTCATAGATTCCTCCAATAGAGCCTGAAGCAACCAAAAAACCTATGAGACTTTAAATCAAGACCAATAGAACTTATACAAAAATGAGCCCAGAATCGTAATAACAGCAATCCATCGGAACCAAAGTTCAATATTCGATGTCTTTGAGCTACCTTCCAATCCTCGCCAGACTTTAGAAAATTTATTTTTGGAGGAATCCTCTTCTTTAGTCGCCAACTCCTCAGGTTCGCCCTTAAGCGCATAGACAACATCAAAAGCCGAATTAAGCTGCTCTTTCTCAATTTTTTGGTCATAATCCTCTCGAAGCTTCTGAGCTTGAATCCCTAAACGTTGAACATAATCACGCCAAAATTCCAAATTAATTACCTTGTTTTCGACAGTTGACGATGTAGATCGAACAAAAAGGCCACAAATTTGACTAAAAATGTTTGATTGTGTCTGATTAGCTCTCACTCTTAAAACCGCCTCCAAATGGGCCTGCTCCATTTCTACCGTATCTCTACGCCCCTGAAAAGGTTTCTCAGCACACAAAACCTCATAAAGTAATGAACCTAGAAAATAGATAGCCCCTTCTTCAGAGGAGTCATCAAGCTTGAAGCGCGGAGGGGTGAACCTAAGAAGATGGATTGAACCATCACGTCCTATAAAAAAGTCTTCGCGACTAACTAAATGCTGCCCTAACCCCTGATCCCGGGCCGCCAGCATTAAAGTAGAAATATTCTCTAAAATCTTTAAGATAAACTCGAGCGGTAATTCCATTCTTGACACAAGCAAGTTGAACAATGGAACTCCTTCAAAATGATCGGTCACAATAAAAAACTTTTTCTTCCATAAGTCCATATCGAGAATTTCAAAGTGATGTAAATCCGCCTTGAGTTTCTTAGTCGTACGAATACTCTGAATCCATGATTTGAGTTCTTTGCCACGCTGAAAAAATTGATTTTTAACCACATGAACAAAAACCTGTCGACGTAATTTTACATCAACCCCCAAAAAAATATTCGTACGAGTGGTCTCGAAGTACAACTTAAGGATTCTGTAACGGCCTTTTATCAAAAAATTTTTATCGGTAAGATCTAGAATCGGCTCAAAACGGAATGAAGACTCTAAAGCTAACTCATCCAACATGGCTGTCACAGCTCACATCCCCTCGTCCAACTGCAAGCGACGATAAAAAAGATTCTCTATGTACAAATTCAAAACTCCGTTTCTACGAGACTGAACGTCAAGCATAACTACCGCTTCCGGCAAATGAGTTTTACGATAAATTTCGTAAACACCATCTCCATCTACCTGTTCAACACGCAATTCTCGTGGCGAAAGTCCAGGGGGCATCTTTATCTCCACTCTTTGCCAACTCGAGACTTGATTTAAGTCATCGGAAAGCTGTTGCTTACGATTAACAACCAGACGAATTTTGCTCATTTTAGCGCTTTTTTGTACGAAAATCCATTCTAATCCTGGTACGGGCTCTTGATTTAATACCACACCCTCAGGCTTCTGTGAGTCCCACTTCTCCTCAACATCTGCAAGTTCCCAATCTTCACGAACGGCTAAATCAGTCGCTTGCTGCAAACTCAAGCCTCGAAAATTAGGAACTCTTTTAAGCTTCTCCACTTGCGATCCAATTAATAGCGAAACCCTTGTCTCGCGTCCAGCTAGACTACCCTCTAGCGGTTCCTGAGCAAGTACCTTACCTTCATTTTTTGGAGGACCTGGTAAGTAACTTAATCGCCCCACTCGGAAGCCAGCACGACGCAATTCTAGACCTGCGCGCCTAAAATCTAAGCCAATAACCCGTACCATTGGGCTTTTCGAGGCCCCCAAAGAGAGAATTAATTGTATATCTCTACCTCGCTTCACAACACTCCCAGGCAATGGTTTCTGGTCAATAATGACTCCAGCCAGAGCACGCCGACTTTCTTTCTGCTCCACCACCTTAAATTCCAATCCAGCAGGCTTTTGTTCCAAAGCATTACTTAAAGCAATGCCCCTGTAATCAGGGACTAGAATAGATTTCCCATGAAATACATCTACCAATGCAATCCACAGTAGCCAGACACCAGATACCAAAAATCCTATCAATAAGATGGCAAAGGCTAAAATGCGTATTAATCCCAGAATTTTCTTCATTCTTCCTTCAATATTCGCTGAAAATAAAACAGTTGATTGGCTTTACCCCGACTCCCCCAAATATACTGGCCGTAATCACATTGGGATATTGTCTCACCCAAGATAGAATCATCATGTACAAAATGTATATTGTTATGTTCCCTAGAACATCTTTTCATGATCATTTCACACTCTTCCGGACGAAATGTACATACGCTATAAATGAGTTGCCCACCCGACTTTAGTAAGGGCAGCGCTTTCGAAATTAAGTCAAATTGTAATTCAGATAAATAATCAACGGATTGAGATTTCTTCAAAGTTAAAAACTCAGGATGATTTAAAAGTGTGCCAAGCGCAGAACAGGGAGCATCGAGTAATATGAAATCCATGGACTCAGGTCTAATTTTCGCCATCCCGTCTAAGGCATCAGCATTTATAAATTCCAGACGGTGCAATTCTTTTCGAGTCGCTGGGTTCTGCTGTAAACGCTGGATTGTACTATCATACCTAGACGAATCCTTCTCAATTGCCCAAACCTGAGCTTTCGGATAAGCCAATAAAGCAACACTTAGTTTGGAGCCTGGAGCCGAACATAAGTCCAAATAAGTTTTTGGTTGACCCTCAAACCTTAAAGGCATACTAATTGACATCGACTCACCAAACACTGCCCCTCTATTAATCAAGGACAGCCTTTGATCAAAATTAAGATTTTCAAAAGTATAAATTCCCTGCCCAACAGCTTTTAAATCATCAGACAAAACATTTGTAGAGTAAAAAAAAGAAGATGGCTCCTCCGGTAAACGCTGGCTAAGTTTCTCACTAAAACCTTCCCCTAGAACCGTAGGAACATTTTTTATAAACCATTCTGGCAATTTCGTGTTGTAAGGAATTGGAATTTTAGAACGTTCAATCTCCCGCAAAATAAAACCAATATATTTTCGTAATGAAATATACCGCCTAGGAACAAGCTTTAAGCTCTCTTGAATCACAGCATATGAAGGAAAAGAGCTCATCAACCTGAACTGATGTGCAGCCATAACAAGTATAAGATGCAACTCTCTTGGTAACTTCTTTGATTTACCGCTATTTAGCCGCACCTCTTGTATCCATGGAAGTAAATAATAATAACTTCTTAAGCAACCATAAAATAAGGAGGTCCACTTAGCACAATATTCACGTGGCAAGTCCTCAAGAATTGACTCCAGCGCTTCCTCACGACTAAGCCCCTTATCAATTACTTTTTGAAGGCCTTTCAAAATGCGCCTGCGAGGATTGATTCTTTCAGACATATAACTAACCTGGCGGCCAACTTAAAGACCGATTACCAATGAGGTGAAAATGAAGATGAAATACGCTTTGGCCTGCACGCTCACCCTTATTACTTACAACCCTAAAATGATCTTCAGATAGATCATTTTGCGATAGATAGCTGGAAATTCCTTGGAAAACTTCTTCAATTAAGCCTTCATGATCGCAAGCTTCCACAAAATTTTCTACATGAACCTTTGGTATGAATAAAAGGTGAATTGGAGCTACTGGGTTTATATCTTTGAATCCAAGAACTGAGTCATTTTCAAAAACTTTTGAGGCGGGAATCTCAACACTCACAATTTTACAGAACAAACAAACTGTCATT
>CAZYUV010000054.1:0-14923 GCA_964650625.1 uncultured bacterium | reverse complement strand
CGGCGGCTACGGCGGCGGCTATGGTGTTTATCCTATGCCTGGTACGGGTTACGGACCTTATCAGCCAAATAACTCAGGAGCTGGTACGAATGGTGACGGTACAGGAGGGGTTACAAATTCTTTACCTCTTGCTCCAACACCAGCTCAGCCCACAAGTTCTGGTGGAGCAGATTTGGCAGGTTTACAGGCAGCTGTTAATAATGCATATCAAGCATTAACCGCGGCAATTGCAAGTGGTGATGCTGACGCTATTAAGTCTGCTCGGGATCAGTATTCTACAGCTCAGAAAGCTTTAGAGCAGGCTCGCGCAGCAGGGAATTAAAACAAATTTAAAAATTATTAAATAAAAGTTGGATCAAAGGAGAATATCATGAAATTGCGAGGAATCATTCTAGCCAGTTTGCTTGCCGTAGGATTGAACAGCACAGTTAGTGCGAGTGAGGAGAACCCTTTTGGCCGTAAGAGTCCTCCAAGGGCTCCTGAAGTTGGTCAAGCCTCTCAGGGTGTAGATACAGCTCTTCTGGCTGAGATAGTTCAGGAGTTAGGTAGTGAGGATACAACATTCGTAATTGAATATATTGAGAAGGTATATAATCTCAGGTCTAAATATAAGGATGTCTTGTCTAAAGAGGTTGAACTGAGGCAAAGTAAAACTTCGGATGGTTCACAAGCTGAATTGATGAAGCAGTATGTGCAGCTTCTGCAAGAAGAAAAAGATTTAGCGAGAGAAATCATAAACACAGTCACTAGTGATTTAGAAGCTCATGAATCTCGGCTTTTGCAGGTAACTGCAAAGATACACCGTGTGGGTGATAATTACATGAAGCAAACAATTTCCAATGTCACTGGCGAAATTAAGAAATTCGTGCGATACCGATTAATCAACACCAGAGATACTGAGCGAGCATTTTATATGGATGTAATGCGCTTTCTTGATCATTATTTTCGCTCTTAGTACAGTTTGATCCAAAATATAGGGCATACCTCCATGGGGGTATGTCCTTTTTTATTTTAAAAGGGTATGCGAGGTCTCAGTTTGTTGACAGATTTGTTAAGCTGTGGAGATGAAGATTGAGCAGACAATTCATTTTGGGACTTTAATAAAGCGGTATAAAAGATTTCTTGCTGATGTGATTCTGGATGATGGTACTGAAGTTACAGTTCATTGTCCCAATAGTGGTAGTATGAGAGGATGCGCCGAGCCCGGTTACAGGGTTGCGGTTAGTGATAGTCAGAATCCCAAACGTAAACTTAAATTCACCTTAGAATGGGTACATAATAAAACATGCTGGATAGGTGTAAATACTCATCGATCAAATGACCTCGTAGCTGAAGCAGTACAACTTCAGAGAATCAAAGAGTTAACTGGGTATGAGAGTTTACGACGTGAGGTGAAATACGGCATTGAGAATAAAAGCCGTATTGATTTATTACTGGAAGATCCCAAAAAAGGTTTGTGTTACGTAGAAGTTAAAAATGTCAGTTTAGTCTCTGAATCAGGACATTATCAATTTCCTGATGCGGTAACTGCAAGAGGTTTAAAGCATATTAATGAGTTACTAGAGATGAGGCGTCAGGGTCATCGAGCAGTTCTAATTTTTGTTATTAATCGTAGTGATGCTGATATTTTTGAACCTGCGTGGGATATCGATGAGAAATATAGTGAAGCACTTGTAGATGCTTTTGAGGAAGGTTTAGAAGTTCTAGCATATCAGGTAGAAATCGAGCCACCATTTGCTGTAATCGAAGAGGCTATCGTTACTAATATTTCTAGGTAAATTAGAGTAATGCGAACGGTTTCGAATATATGGTTGCTGGTACTTGTTTTACAGCAGTTTGCGATGTTTCCAGGATGGGAAAATGCCTATGATTTACCCAAGATGCTGGTTCACTCTGTTTTACTAACTATATTGCTCTTATTATGGACTTATCAAAAACGCACAGCCCCGGACTTGATTCAAAAGGACTCCACTCTTCGTTGTGCTTGGTTATTTTTCTGCTTTTTACCACTTTTTTCGGATATTTTTCATCAAAGTCCTTGGTTTATCCATAGCTTAGGCTTAGGGTCACTAATGTACTGTTTACCTTATTTTCTGTTTAGATTCCCATTTGATTTTACAGCGATAAGTAGATTTATTTTGAGTCTTTTTTTACTCATCGGGTTCGTCGATTTTATGGGCTTTTTACCTTGGTATCAAGGCTCTCAATATCATGTATCTGGGATGGTCGGAAATCCAAATCTACTGGCTGTTGCAGTATTGTTTTGGTATTTTCTCGCCCATCCACCGAACGGTAAATTTCCAATAAGATTAATAGATTTAGCTGTTCTAGCCATGCTTTGTTTAACTCTTTGTAGGACAGCTATACTAGCTTTTTTTATTATTCATTTGATTATTTTACTAAGATGCCGCAGCGGGCAAGGGCGCAAGATTATTTTAGCTGGTGGTGCAACTTTAATTGCTCTACTTCTAATGTATGGAATAACGAATCCCCATCAAATTAATATGTTTTCGTCTATTTCGATCAGGGCTCATGAAGCCAAGACTGCAGTGAATATTCTAAAACAAAATTTTTGGAGTGGTATTGGGCAAGGGCAATTTGGAAGGCATTATTTTAATGAATTAAAAAATACAGACTTTGGTGGAGTAGACCCCTTTATGGAAGGTGATTCAGATATTTTGAATATTCGCTGGAGTAGCAGTATTCATCAATCAATATTGCTGATTTTCGTATGGCTAGGTGTTCCTTTAGGTTTGCTTTGGTTTGCTGTCTTGCTGTATATCTTTGTTAGTTTGAGAGCTTTCATTAACGTTGGGTTTATGGGGGCTTTTTTAACTATATTTCTTGCTTCTCAGATGCACTTTGTGCTCGATTTTAGTCTTTTGTTATTACCTACTCAGATATTAATGGCTCATTTGTATTCATTAAGTCTAACAAGTTCTGATGATAGAACAGCATCCTTTCGTAGATGGATACCATTTCTATTCCTGATACCTTGGGCCATGTTTTGGTTGGCTAAATATGATTTGTATTCAAGCCGTAGGGACTCAAAAACAGAGCAAAACTTTATTGATCTCCTCCAGCATCCAGTTGGTGATGGAGAAGATAAGCATCGGCTGGTACAATTTCGTTTGGCTCATTTTAATGAAGGCAACTGGGCAGCTTTGCATGAGTTACTGAATTCCGCTCATAGTGAAAAACCTGACCCTTCTAGTTCCTATAACCGTGCTATGATTTACCACCGCCAAGGTTTGAAGTCTGCTGCTTGGAAAGAATTGCAATTGGGTATAAGTCAAATACCAACTTACTCTAAATATTATTATGCTCGGTCATTATTGCAAGATAAGTCCGTTGATGAAATTAGGGATTTACTTATTTGTGTCAGACTCGATCGTAAGCATTATAGTGCTAATAAAAACTTGGGTATTCTTGCAGCTGAAGATGGGAACTTAGATTTAGCTATTTTCTGTTTTAATAGTGCTCTAGAGGCTCTCGAGCATAAGAGTGGGGTATGGAGTTTGCAAAGGATTAATAAGGAGCGACAAATGATTAGTCGGGCCTTATCCCAATTAAATAATGTTAAAAATGAATCAATTAGGAGCTTTGAATGATTCAGTTGGAATCTATTGCTGAGTGCATGGATACATATGCTAGGGTATGTGATGTAACGATAAATAATCACAGATTTGAAACCCCTCAGTTTATGCCTGTGGGAACAAAGGCAACTGTAAAAACACTAGATAGTGATGACCTAGACGGTTTGGGTTTTCCGATAATTCTAGCGAATACCTATCATCTGTATTTGAGGCCAGGGTCTAAGAGGATTTATGAGGCTGGTGGGTTAAAGAAATTTATGTCTTACAATGGTTTGTTTTTGACGGATAGTGGTGGATTCCAAGTTTATTCTCTAAAGGACTTGCGGAAAATCAAAGATGATGGGGTAGAGTTCAGATCAATTATTGATGGTTCTAAGCATTTTTTTAGTCCAACTAGTGTGATTACGACCCAACGGGAGTTGGGCGCGGATATAATGATGGCTTTTGATGAATGTCCTCCAGGTGATTGTGACTGGAATTATGCTAAAGATTCAATGGAAAAAACTCATCGTTGGGCAAGTCAATGCCTTGAAGCTAGGGAAAATACTCAGAATATTGCCTTGGGTTCCCAGTACCTGTTCGGTATTATTCAAGGTGGAATTTTTGACGATCTCAGATTGAAAAGCCAAGAAGTTATTCAATCAATGGAATTCGATGGCCATGCTGTGGGCGGATTATCGGTAGGTGAAAGTCAACAGGATAAGCAAAGAGTTTTGAAACTTTTAGCGCCTAATTACAGAAGAGATAAGCTCCGCTATTTAATGGGTGTTGGCACTCCTCAAGACTTAATGCTGGGGGTTGAAAATGGAATTGATCTGTTCGATTGCGTGATGCCTACTCGAGTCGCTCGTCATGGAAAACTTTATACCTCACGAGGTGCTATTAATATCAAAAACGCTAAGTTTAGAACTATGGATAGTCCAGTCGATCCAAATTGTCAGTGTAAATTATGTTCGCGATATTCAGCTTCATATCTGCATCATCTTATGAGAGAGGATGAATGGACGGGACTTCGTCTTGCCAGTCTGCATAATTTAGAGTTCTTCAAAAAATTTATGCGAGAAATGCGAGATAGTATTGAACAGGGAGATTTTCCGAAATTTTTAAAATATTGGCGCGAAATATATCCGGTTTGAGTTAATTTAATCTTTTTTAGGCCTAAAAGTTAGTTTCTTTAAGATAATTCTTTGCCTTTTTTATTTTGTTTGATAGAATCACGCACTTCGCTTCAGGGAGACTCTGTCTTCCCGTGGTATGAGATTTTAGAAAGGAATTATAATGGCCAATATACCATCAGTTGCTAAACGTGCTCGTCAGGCAGACAAGCGTCGAGCTCATAATGCTACTTTTCGTGCAAAACTTCGTACAGCTAAAAAGCGTTTTTTGGCTTTATTGGCTGCAAAAGACGTTGAAGGGGTCAAGGCGTCTACACCATCGTTATTACAGCTTTTAGACAAAATGGTTACTAAGGGAATCATTCACAAGAATAATGCAGCTCGAAACAAGAGTCGCACTCTTGCTAAAGCACGTGCGTTAGTGCCAGATCTTGAATTGCCCAAGTTGACAGGTTTGAAAGTTGTTGCTGCGCCTGCTAAGGCCCCCAAAGTGGAAAAAGCGCCTGAGCCTGAGACTATCAAGAAGACTGCCGCTAAAAAAGCTGAGGTAAAGAAGTCTACAGCTAAGAAGTCTACAACGAAAAAGGCTACGGAGAGCAAGGCTAAATCTAAAAAGACATCCAAGACTAAAGAAGACTAAAGAATAGTGTTATTATAAACCCTCCGAAGCAATCGGCTTCGGAGGGTTTTTTTATGCACTGGAAATCTCTAGACCACATAATTCAACCTGTCATTTTGGGCTCTGGATCGCCTCGAAGACAGGATTTGTTCAAATATATTTTCAATAAATTTGAAATTATCACTACCGATGCAGAACTTGAACAAGATAGTGGGGATGCTGCTGATTTTGTGCTCAGAAATGCTAGATACAAGGCTGAACGCATCCTTTCTGATAATAAAGTGTCTCTATCACATGGTACTTTGTTCACCTTTGATACGGTTGTGGCATTGGAAAATCGAATTCTTGGAAAACCAGTCAATTGTCAAAAAGCTCGAGAGATGTTGCAGGATTTATGTGGCAAAAGTCATCAAGTGTTAACTGCCTATTGTGTAATTAGATTAGACGACTCCGAAGAGCTTTTAAGAGATTATGCATCAACGAATGTTAAATTTATAAATTATGACACTACTCATTTAGATGCGTATTTGGCAATGGGGGAAAGTCTAGACAAAGCTGGTTCTTATGGAATTCAGGGATTTGGGCGTCTGCTGGTAGACTCTATTGAAGGTTGTTATTTCAACGTGGTAGGTATGCCTATCACAGCAGTTTTTCAGGGATTAAAAGGGTTGAATAAGTGATCAAGGTTTTAATTATTTCAGCTTTACTGTGCTGGTTCTTTATTGAATTACAGATCAGAGAAGATCCTCTGCAAAATCGCAGTAGTAAAGCAAATGAGTTAGAGCAATTAGACACAGATGGTTTAGATTTTTCGGTAAACTTTAATAAATCTGATTTGTTGTTTTTTCAAACTCTGCCTAAAACTGAACTAAATCCTGGATTTGTGTTTCTGGTGCAAAGTGTTCTGGAGTCGCTTCGTCGTAATGAGCGTGTGCACTTTCTTTTCTATCAAAATATCAGTTACACTCGGTGGAGAGAATTATTGAGACATTGTTTCCTAAGATTATATCTGAAGGGTGATGAGCCGGATGCGGTTGCTAAATTCGTGTTTGGGATTCCTTTTAAACGATTCAATGAATTAGAATCAAAATTTGCGGTGCCAGATGATCTGCAAGCAGGCGTTTGGCATGATCTTTCGGTACCTAAAAATATTTTTGAGAGTGGTTTACGGATAGCCCAGAAGCAAGATTTTTTGTATTTAACGAATGATTCTGAAGTTTCCATTCCTAGAGCTACCGTAAATACATCTCGTAAGCAGGTGCTTTTACAATACTCTTCTAAGCTAGTTCACTTTTTAAAGAAGGTATATCCTTCAAAGCGTCGTAGAAAAAGTTTTTCTGTAGAATTAATGGGAGGCACGATTGAGGTAACAAGTAGAAAAGTGATGATGACTAGCAACTTGCCTAGCGATATTACAACACCATCATGGTTTTCTGCATTAGAAGCATCTCAAACTACTACTCTGACTGGTGCTCGTAACCTTAGAGGGCGGCTGTTTTTGGAAGGTTTTTTCCAGAACCAACTTATCCAAGAGCAAATCAAGGATTGGGCAGAGAAGAAAGATCCAAAGCTTCATCAAATACTTAAGAATTTAAAGGGTTCGGCAAATTTCGGATTTGGAACTCCTTCCGAGTTACAGGGTGATTGGTTCTTGAGGTTAGACTTTAAGAAACGCGGTCATACAGTGCAGGCCATTAGTTACCTGCAAAGTATTATGGAGCGCAGAGGAGTTGGCTTGATTCAACAAGACCCTCGTAAGCGCTCTTATAGTTTGAGTTTACCTTTTCTTCCCAGTAATTTTTTCTTACTCCGTCGTGGTGCTAGCTTGATTTTAAGTTCAATGGAAGACTTGAAGACTTCGCCAGCGGAGGTTTCCACTCGCAAGTCTTTTTTTGCTGTGGATGTAAACCTAAAGCTGTATAAGAATTGGCTTAGAGATCGATGGGTTCAGTTGGCGCGACATTATCATGTAAGAACATTAAAACGTTGTACTAAGCAGCGCATGGGAAAGAAATTACTAAAGGTTTGCCCTTTGGGGCCCGAATATGAGGGTTTGATATGCCCACTTCATGGTCCGCTTGATAATCCCTCAATCAATCAAGCATTAAACGATGATCAGCGTTTTGTAATATTTGAAGACTTTTTAAAGCGCTTTAACCAGTTTCTGTTCACTATGTCCTTGCGAGATAAAAGTTTGGAGTTAGAGTTTGAAATAAACTAGTTTCAATTTGCGCAAGGCCTTATCGTATCCATGAAACAAATGAATTTTGTGAGCACTCTTTGTTTTCATAAGCTACAACTTGCTGTTGGTTGTTTAGGATTAGTTGTAAGCATTTAGTCCAATTGAGAGTGTTTTCATGTCCAATAAATCTAATATTTAATCTGGATTTTTGGTCAATAGGTCGAACTACATAGCTGCTAATTTCTAGTTTTTTAAGTCGCTTTTTCCAGACAGTAAGAAAGTCTACAAAGTCTTCTTTTTTTCCAATTTGATCTACATAGTCGTTACTTATCCAATCCGCGGGATCATCAGTTAAGTTAGTAGCTTGAAGAGTTTTCTCTCGCCAATTTTGTAAACTTGACAACATTTGGCGAAACTCTACTCCTGCCAATATTTTTTTTGGTTTTAGTAATGCACCGATTGGGACTTTTCCTACCTTAGGAAGTAATACTAGAACTAACATTTCTTCTTCCCATCGTAAGGAAAAATTTAAGGGTAGTTTAAAATCAGGAGTCTCAATAATTAATGTTTGATTGCCTGGTCGTAGTTTTTTAAATGTGATAGGTCGGCGAGCATTGCCTTCAGCACTTTTTCCATTGAGTGAAACTTTAACCTTTTTCAGTAGTCTAGTATTTTGGCTGAATCCTAGGCTACGCTTTAGAAAAGGATTATTAAGGCTTTGATTAGAATTGGATTCTTTTAATACCAGAATTTGGCAGCCAGTTAGTCTAGATTCCTTACGCTTTAGGTCTGGTTTGAAGTAAGTTTTAGGATTAATAGTTGCCAGGCTTTGGCAAAATTGAGTGTTAAAAAAAATAATAAATAAAATAAAGCGATTCACTTTAAAAACACCTCACGCCAAGCTAAAAAGATGGATAGGATACTTGTTAAGTATATGTATATGGCGCATTTTCCTAAAAAGCTCCATTGCCAATTAAAAGGTACGACTGCAGAATAAAAAAGACTTTGTGGCAACTGGAGAGGAAAGTGGTACAAGCTCAGTTTTATAGCCAGAGACAATAGAAGGCCAAATATCAAAGCTGTAAAAATTAGAAGATGACTACTAATTATGAGAAAGTTTCTTTCTTGAGCTCGAGACCATCCCAAGACGTTTAAGCTTTTTAGGCTATCTTGCTTTCGCAGAAATACCAGTGTAAAACTCGCATAAGTACTAACAGCTAGAAATGCACAAAAAAGACCTAAAAAGAAAAGGTGTAGCCATTTTTCTGTTTCAAATAACAATAAAGTTTCTGAATAGGTATCCTTCCACGAACTGACTCTTATTTGGTTCATTTGATCTTGTAGTTCAGTAATCAAAAAATCATTCTTTTTACCAAATAACTCAGGAAATTGAACTTCGAATCGATTGACCATTTCATCTTCAAAAAGCAATGTTTGGCATAGTTTTAGATTCATTTTCACCGTATGCTTTAGCTCAGGCCATTTGTAGTCATCAAAAACTTTTTTGATGACTACATCATGATGGCTGCCATCAGCGAGGACCAGTTCCGCAGATTGTCCAAGGCTAATTTGAAGGTCGAATGCTAAGGATTTACTGATTTGGACATTTGGTTCGTCTTGGTTTGCTTCACCAAGATTTGGCTCGCCTCTTAAAAAAATACCGCTAGCGCGGTCTCCAATATGCAGCAAGCCTTGAGTGAGTAATATTGCGTCCACTTTTGCTTCTGGTATTTGACGCTTTATTTGACTTCGCATGAATTTAGAGTCATAAAAAAAATAACCCTCTTTTGGTTCCAGAATGTAATGTGCATGGTTGCTTTCGATTTGACGGTAGAAATCTTGATGCAAGCCGTGAAATACGCAAAAGCTCGAAAAAAGTAGCGATAGGCCAAGTCCTAAGCTCAATAGAGGGATTAACAAGAATGTTTTTTCTGAACTGTAGAGCTTAGAGAATAAATAAATTAGATTGCTCATTTCTGCTTTTTATTGAGAATTACGAGAACCGTTTTTGATGTCTGTCAATAACTCGAACATTGCCTCGTAATTATGCATTGGAAAAAGGTGAATACCTCCCAATAGCTCTCTACAGGAACTCCAAAACTCATAGGCAATTTTTAGAGCTTCTTCTTGCCTGTCATTCTTTTTCATTCGTTCTAAGATTGGTGCGGGAACAAAGAGCCCTGGAACTCGCGAATTTAATCTCAGAGTTGATTCGTAATTTTTTAGCAGCATGGTTCCAAGGATTACTGGTTTACTAACCTCTCGTGAATACTGAGAAAAAATCTCTAAATTTCTGCGAATGAATAGTGGTTGAGTTTGAAAAAATTGCGCACCAGCATCTATTTTACGTTGCATTTTCTTGATTTCATTTGGCAAGTTTATGGCACTTGGATTAGCTGTTGCACCGGAATAGAAGCGTGTTTTTTTATTCATTTTTTTATGAGCTGAATTCACTCCGTTATTCATTTGTTTCATCAGTTTTAGTAAGGCTAAAGAGTTTGCTTGAAAAACTCCTTTGGTTTCTTCGATATCAGAATGTTTAGCAGCATCGCCAGTCATGACTAAAAAGTTTTGATAACCCAGAGCACTGGCACCTAGTAGATGAGACTGCAAGCCAAGTAGAGACATGTCACGCATGGTAATATGGAGTATCACCTCGATATCGAAATGCCTATTCAGTATGCATGCAAAGGCTAATGGGTCCATACGTAGTTGTGCCACGGGACATGCAGCAATATTAATGGCATCAACCAAGGGGATCAGTGGTTCTAATTGACTCATAATTTTTTTTATACCGGGCCCTTTAGGTGGGTCAACTTCAAGAGTAATTGTAAATTGGTTTTGTTCGAGTCTGTGTCTAAAATTCATTCCATGCCTTTTCAAACGCTTTTAAGCCGTCTATAATAATAGAAAGGATCTAAAAAGTCTCATGAAACCACTAGTGGAAAGGATACTCGAGTTTTTGGAAGAAAGGGCACGACGCCTTTTCGACCCCGAGTCATCTCAAATAATTCCAGCGAAAGTGCCTTCAAAGCCCCAGTCTAGAGCTGCAAATAAGCCAAAGAAATAGAGTAATTGTGAAGATTTAGGTCGTGTTAAACGAAACTTCTTGTTCGCGATGCTTCATTAGATTAAACTGTTCCGCTTTTAAAGTGGGGGTCACAAGTGCAAAAGAATTCAGCTTGCATTATTAATTACGGATGCCAGATGAATGAGTATGAATCATCAACCGTCAGCAAAATGTTGGAGGCTGCTGGGTTTACCATGGTCAAAAACCCGGATCAAGCCGAGTTAGTTTTGTTAAATACTTGCACTGTGAGGGATCAGGCTGATGAAAAGGTTTGGAATCGTCTTGATAACCTTATTCCTCAAAAACGAAAGTTCAAAGCTAAGAAAGTTGCTGTACTTGGATGTATGGTTGAAGCTCAAAGAGATGCTTTCTTGAAGCGTTATCCTCAGATTGATCTGCTCCTGTCTCCGGCTCAACTAAAAAACATTGGTACTGAACTAGAGCAGGTTACCAATAGGAATTTTGATAGTTATGAGTCTTATGAATATGTGCATGAGGCTAATTCAAGCTTATTTAAATCTTATCTACCGATTCAAACAGGGTGTAACTTCAATTGCACATACTGCATTGTTCCAGCAGTTAAGGGTCGTGAAGTGAATCACTCGCCTGAGACACTTCTTAATAAAGTAGATTCTTTGGTTAGGAGCGGAGTGCGAGAGGTGACCTTACTTGGCCAAACAATTAACTCTTATCGTTGGGAAAAAACTCGTTTTGCCGATTTATTGGAGTCGTTGGCCTCTAATTACCCCAGTACCTGGTTTCGTTTCCTTACTTCACATCCTGTACTGTTTGATTTGAGGATTATCGACGTGATGTCTCACTACAAGAATTTGTGTCCGTTTGTGCATATTCCCGCACAATCTGGGAGTGACCGAATTCTAAGATCTATGAAACGTGGTTATACGGTCTCCAAGTATCTCGACCTTATTGATAGGATTCGTGAAAAGATTCCCGGGGCGTGTATTTCCACAGATATGATTTGCGGATTTCCAGGAGAAACTGAGGAAGATTTCAAGCAAAGTTTAAATCTCATGCAGAGGGTCAGATTTGAAACGGCGTTTATGTTTTTTTACTCTGAGCGTAAGGAGACTGTAGCAGCAGGAATGCAGGATTCTATTCCGGTAGAGCTTCGTAAACAAAGACTTCAGCAGATGATTGATCTTCAAATGGATCTTCAGTCTACGATTTATCAAGAACGTTTGGGTGGTATAGTGGAGGTTCTAGTTGAGGGGCGAGCTCGACGTGGTAAAGATTTCTTGAAGGCTCGTTCTGCCGGTAATTTTCCAGTATTTTTTGAAGGAGATAGTAATCTAATCGGCTCCATTCAAAAAGTACGTTTAATTCATGCTTCGTCCCACTCTTTTAAGGCCGAGCTAATTTCTCAGGAACGCTTATTAAATGCCTGAATGGACGCAAGATGATACTCCCATTTGCGATGATTTAGTTCAGGTGGCTTTGAGCCATGGGCTACCATCGACTTTGGCTAATTATGTCGGTAAAGCTCAAACTTTATCGAAAGATCAGGTTTCTAGTTTCCTGTCTAAATCGCTTAATGAGTTACATGATCCTTTTCTATTGGATGGAATGCAGCAGGCTGTTGAAATAGTCGCTGCTCATATTGATGCTGAATCCAAGCTCATGATTTACGGTGACTTCGATGTTGATGGAGTTACTGGTGCCAGTATATTGTACTGGGGTGTCCGCAAAGCAGGTCTGAAAAATAAACCTGGTGTCTATATACCTAATAGGTTCACCGAAGGTCATGGCTTGAATATAGGGGCCATTGATCAATTTCATGCGGAAGGTGTGAAGCTGGTTATTACTGCTGATTGTGGTATGGGAGATCATTCTGAAGTTGAACACGCGAGGCAGCTTGGAATCGATGTTATTGTTACTGATCATCACATGGGAAAAAATGATCTCTTGAAGGCTAAAGCGGTTATCAATCCTCGTTTGGGCAATTATCCTTTTGAGCACTTAAGTGGGGCAGGTGTCGCTTATAAGTTTATTCAGGCATTGCTTAGCTTTCGATTTGGAGAAGAGTCAAATGAATACCGCTCTACAATTGAAAGTTGTATTGATTACGTTGCAATAGGGACTGTTGCAGATGTAATGCCCTTGGTGGGTGAAAATAGAGTTCTGGTAGATTGGGGCTTAAAGAATATGGCCCATTCGCGACTGCCATTTATTAGTAAATATTGGTCAAAAAAATTACGCAATATTGAATTGGACGAACCATTTACTGCAGAGCATATTGGCTTTCAAATGGCGCCAAGAATTAACGCAGCCTCAAGATTGGAAACAGGTAGGCATGCTTTCGATTTTTTGACGTCCGTTAGAGCTGAAGATGTAATCGAAAAGGGCCGTTATTTGGATTTTTTGAATTCAGAAAGAAAGTCTCGATTAGCAGCATTAAAAGAGAGCAGTAAGTTATTAAAGTATTATATACAAGATGGGCGTATTCTAATTATTAACTCTCAAAGCGCGGAAAAGGGTTTATTTGGTCTTTTGGCCAACTATTTTCTTGAATCAGAAGATAAACTTATTGCTGCACTAGTTCTTGGTGATGATCCAAATGGGCAATTAAGTGGTTCGGCTCGGGCTTTAAGCGGGTTTAACTGGTTTAGTAGCCTGCAAACTCTTGAAGGTTATTTAACACGTTTTGGTGGACACGCCGAAGCTGCGGGTTGCATGTTAGAACGTGACAATTTAGAGGGTTTCATCAATCAGTTTGATAAGCTAGAGCTGTCATATAAGAATTCGCAATCAGTTAAGCATTACCATGATTGTATTTCTTGTGGAGATATATCTGAAAGCTTGGTCTCTTCTTTGGAAGATTTAGGCCCATATGGAGAAAAATTCCCACGACCTATTTTCAAAATAGTGGATTTTGAAATATTGCGCTCGAAACGAGTGGGGCCCGGTGGACGTGATCTCTCGTTTTTGCTTCAGGGGAGTTTAGGGGTCAAGTTCAAGGGTATTGGTTTTCATTTGGGTTATTTGCAAGATCAGTTTCTGGATTCTAAAGGTTTGATTGCTGAATTAAGCTATAATTATTTTAGAAATCAAGAAGTGCAGTTGAGACTACTGGATGTGGTTTGATCTAAATTAACCGGTTTAAGTTTTGTCAAAACGCTTTATTTACTTAATTCGGTACTAAGTGACTTGTCTCTTTGACGAATATATTATGTGTTTGTACTGAGAGAAGAGTCACCATCGGGGCCTTGTAGTATCAATTTGTGATGATTGGCAAATTTTGTAATTTCATCCCCCGGGATAATTTGTTCGATTTCTTTGACCATCTCATAAACTTCGGGTTCTAATTTTTCAATTTTCTGATTTTTCAGCGCTTTAGTCCAAAGTTCTTCTGCTAAAGTACTATTCTTGGTGATTTGTAAATACCATTTCATGATCCATGCGTATTTCAAATCTACAATGTTTAGTGGAATTAGAATCTTTTCACAGAAAAACCGTCGAAACTTTACGTCTTCTCTAGCATCGTTGAGTAAGTAAGTTCCCCAGTTAAGGGCATCTTCCATATGTTCTAACTTGATTAGGGTGGTCAGCCAATTTCGCTTCCATTTTCGTTTTTGAAGTTTAAATTGAGATTCAATGCCTTGTAGCTTCCAAAGAGCGTAAGCTTTTTTTGGATTGCTATTTTGTAAATAAAGAAACTTTTCAAATTCGTTTCTGGGGGTGAAGATTATTTGACTCAATTTAGCGAGAATAAATATAGGAATCAATAGTGGAGGTATCCAATAAATAAGCCTGAGCCAAGTGGGTACACTTAATTCAGTCCTAAACCATAGTACGCCAACTTGAGGGCTAAAGTACAAATGGCAAAGTTTAAAGAGTTCGATTACTTGATCCAATGACGTTGGTGGGGGAGCTAGTGATTTGTCTTCTGAGATGTCGGATTTTATTCCTGGATGTATGTCTCGTGTAGCTGCGATTTGCTGAAGTTGCTCCTGACGCATCGCTTCCAGACGTTCGTAGCTATTGCCATCTGGGTCACCCCATTGCCTAAAATGTTGTAAATCTTCATTTTGACGTTGAATGACATCTGTTTGGGTTAGAACCACATAATAGGGTATAGGTTGTGGAGTAAATTGCAGATTAACTGTTAGTGCCTGCAGCCCCAAGAAGAGTAGTTGAATACAAAAAATTGAAGTAATAGCGAATCGCATAACAAAAAGAGATACATAATCTATCACGAATCCTACTTTTTGTTGAACTATTAGCCGACGAATCTTAATGATGATAATCAACAAAAGCTTTCTAGTAACTAAAAAAATTGTCAGATCTATAACGGGCCTAACAAAAGCTGCCGAAAACTTTGGA
>CAZYUV010000053.1:0-15117 GCA_964650625.1 uncultured bacterium | reverse complement strand
CTATAAAATCCAAGCTAGTCGAAGCAGAGCCAAAGCGATTGAACTCAGTAATCAGCTTAACTCTACAAGCCATGAAATTGATGGACTTACCTGTAAATAAATACTTAGCAGAAAAAATTTCGGACATCCACCAATCAAATCCTTTGCAAATTTTAAGTGAACTACAGAAACTCCGTCTATTCTTAGAACCGGGTGAAGAAAACTTTGTAATACAAGATGTCTTACCGTTATTCCCAAAATCGAATAACACGAATTTTTTTGGATTTCTTGATGGAATTGGAACACGCCGCATCAAAAGATGCTTGAAGGAAATCCAGGCACTTAAAGACGCCTCGGAATGGGAACCAGTTCGATTACTAATTTCTACGAAATCTCATTTTCGTAAATTATTAGATCTCAAAAACTGGATTTATGAGCCCGATGAACTAATGTTATTTCAATATTCTCATCGATACCTAACTTCCCGTAGTCGCAAAGAAAAAGAAAAACTGTCTGCCGACACAAGAGATTATTTTCAAGAACGATTAAATCTTTTTCAATTTGAAAAATTCCAAAAACAATTCAAAAGCGATTATTATTTAAGTAAATTAGTATTTCAGCAGCACTACTTCAATAGAGAAAAACTAGTTAATCTTCTTGCCGAATGCTCTGAAATGATCGCAAATTTTCAAGCTCGAAATTCCCATGAAGAGTACTCAATCCACCAATTTATCTTTGACTCTTGTCAAAAATAGTCATCATTTTAGATTATAGAGCAGGTCTCTAACTTTTCTCATCATTCCAAGTGGCTTGAAGCCCAGCTCCCGATATTAATTCTATTTCATTCTTTCCTGCTATTTTTTTTGCTGCCTCAGTAAATGAACCCAAGCTAACAATAATAGCCTTATCAGTCTTATGCTCAGCCATCTGATCAATTGCAATATTCAACTCAATTTCTCCAGTATCGCCTGAATTACGATGAAAAGAACAAAATACTGATTGCTTTAACTTATTGGTACATTGAAGGTAAAGACTCGTCCCCGAGCCATCCAAAACCACTTCACGTCTTACCACATACCCCTGTCGTTCTAAATAGCGCTGAATAGAACTCTTGAACTGCTGAGGAGACATTGTCTCTAACTGCTTGATATTAAATTTTTCGGACACGCTAAATACATGTTTGGTATCACCTGACAACGCTGGATTAAGCCACTCCTCTACTATGGAACTCTGAAAGGGAGGTATTTCAAAAAGTTCCGAAGCCTTCAAGTTGGAAGTACTGGTAGTAACCATATCCAAGAAAGAGTTTTGCGCCTTAAATACATCGTGCTCGCTCAACCATTCCTCGCGGCTTCTTCTCTGGTCGAGCATCGTAATCAATTTGTTGATATTCTTATAATCAGTACCGAGAGCATGAATAGGCTGCCAACAACTTCTAGCTGCTTCAAAATTTAACGCTTCTGTATCTCTAAGCAATAGCATGAAACCCAACTGCCATTCCATTTCCTGCTTCTGAGAGGGATTTAGATAAACATGAGCAAGCACATTTTGTAAAACACGGGTCCATATATCGCATTCTCTGCACGATAAGCCACCCGGATGATGGTAATAAGCTGGCAAAACCAGAACCAAGGCATCTTGCCCCTCTCCTGCTTGGCTAGCTTCTAGGTTCAACAAAAAATCTATGAAATACTTTTGTGCAGACTCTCGGTCCCCCATTTCGTAAAACAACTTACCCAACAAATAGTTATCTTTATTTTGTGAAGCTGAATTAGCCAATAAATCTAGTAGAATATTTCGCGCTTCATCTGGTCGTTTTATACCTATGTAACAAGGAATCATATTTCGGATTGCTTGCATGTTTTTAGGGTCTCTCTGCTGACACTCTTTCAATAAATCGAGAGCTTCGTTGTAGTAACCTTGTGAACCAAGAGCATATGCCAATCTGTCTAGACCACCAGCATTACGATCTTCTTTAAGTGATCGAACATAGTGAAAAAATGCCTCTTCATATTTCCTTCTACTCCATAAAATGTCGGCAAACTCTTTATGAATGGCATAAACGTTAAATTCTTGTCGACCACTCTCATACAATGATAATAATTGTCGACAAACCCTTATCACTCCATCATGTTTACCGCGGACTTTATAAACATCGAGCAGGCTAAGAGCGGAACCTACATTATCGGGATCTTCCTTAAGGTGAGTACGTAATTTTTTTTCGGCACCCGCATAATCACCTTTGTTGATATCATTCTGAGCTTGATTGAATAACTCATTATTTCGCCCCCCACTTCCCATAACTCGCATGACTGGAAAGAAAGCAAAAAAACTAGCTACAACTACAGCAATTATTAAAACAACCCAAAACATGAACTACACCGATAACATCAAACGATTTATAGGCAATTTTCTAAATCTCCCAGATACTCAACTTCAGCATTGTAGACATCATTACTCAACAAACAGCCACTACATAGCTTTAAACGACGAAGAATGGAACTGCAAAGAATTGTAAATCTCTCTCTGCCAGAGAGGCCAATCATGAGGACCTTCACCTACATAAAATTCACAGGGTATTTGCAAATCCGTTAAAAATTTATAGAAGCGGTCGCATTCAGGAATCAAGTCCTGCTCACCATCCCCGCAATTAACTCGAACTCGTAAACCTGACTTTTTTAAATGATCCAAGCTTTCTCGAGTCAAATTATAGAGTTCTTCGGAAATCGGACAAGATAAAAGACTTACAGAAGCAAATTGATATGGATTATTACATGCAATTTTATATGCCCAGTGAGCTCCAATTGACAAACCTTCTATAGCCTGCCCTCCGAAACCTTGCCAAACCCTAAACTTCTGGGTTATTTGAGGAATCACATCGGTCGTCATATACTCATGAAATCGATGTTGATCATTCTGACTCGTCCAAGCTTCATGCTTATCTGGCATCACAATAACCATTTCCTGAGTACGATTATCCGCTATTAACTCATCTGAAATTTCTGCCAAGTTACCTTTAGTTGCCCAACTTAATTCATAATCCAATAAGCCACACATGAGATAAAGAACCGGATACTTATCATTTGTTAGAAAGTAACCCGGTGGCAAATACACCAAATAATTCATATCTCGACCCAAAGCAGTCGAATAGAGAGAGTCATGCAGCAGGGTACCTTTTTGACCAGATGTACTCATTAGTGAATTATCATCTGACGTATTATCTGTGCGAATAATTCGAGGATCTTTAATGTATTCTCCATCCTTTACAAACTTGTAGATAATATCTCGAGAACCAAGACTCTGCGTGGTTAACTCCCACAAACCTTGACCTTTTGGCTCTAACGGAACCTGTTCCCAAAGACTGAAATTACCTGCCACCTCTACACTATGGGCGCGAGGTGCGTAAAGTCTGAAAGTAACTGAGTTATCTGGGTTTACTTGTGTATGCATGTTTACCTCTATTCAGGGAGTTATAAATTGTCGTTATCCTGAGGTAGGATACGTGGAGACGGTAGGGGAGTAGAATGTCTTAACAAAATTTGATTTAGAGCCAAGCGCTCTCGTTCGAAAATCCCGGTAAACTGACAAGCATAAATATATTCTAAATTACCATTTTCATCAGTTTCGGAACGGCGGATAATTTTGGCGGTGACACCCATGAAATCAAAAAACTCTAGAGTAAATTGAGCTTCAATTTCAACCCCGGGCTCAAGAAGTTTCAGGGAGCTGAATTCCATACCCCCAACGCTAATATCGTTTGTCATGCCCTCAAAAAGTTTGCCACTGAAGCCTCCGTCAGCAAGCACTCTGAACTTTAGGTCAACTTCTCTACGAATCCTTTCATAAGCTCGTTTTTGAAGCAGAGCATCCATGAACTTGGGAGTAGAAAACTGCATATGACCTGTGTCAAATTTCTCAATATGACGATCCTCTATAGCCACCTTGAAACTGACCACTTCACTACCAATTAAACATTGCACTACTGCAAATTTAATGTCTCTAAAGAAAAATTTGTGACCCTGTATGTCGTTAGGCCAAGCAATGACAAAATGTTTTTCATTCACCTTAAGAATCCGCGAAAAAAGGTTCAGCTTTCCTTGCTCCGGATCAAAAACTACCATCCCAACGAACTGATTGATTCGAAAAACATTTTTATCGTATGTTCCGCGGCGTATCAAAACGGCCTCCTAATCTGAACGCTGGAATGAAAAATTAGTTTTCATATATTCTTACCATAAGAACGACTGTGACTCTCATAACGTAGCGGATGATGTTCCCCCCGTCAACCCTCTTGAGTCAGTAGTCATTAACACTAGTCCGAGGAATTAACCAATTGCTGTAAACGTTAAAAATACGAATCTCACTCAGATTTGCCCTCTGCCTTACTTAACCTCTTGATTCGTTCCAGCGTCTTAGCGTTCCTAGGTGATTTGGGGGCTAGTTTAATACACATCTCAAAGTTCACAACAGCCTCAGCATATTTCCCTTTTTTCTCTAAAGCCTCCGCCAAGTTATAGTATGCATTTGGATACTTGTCCCACAATTTGATGGACTCCTCATACCATTTTATCGCCTCATCCAATTTGCTGCTTTGACTTAGTAAAAAACCGATATTGTTTCTAACCACGGGATCCTTCGGCGTTTGTATGGCTAGTTTCTTTAACTGCAGAATACTTTTCTCTGGTTTTTTAAGCTGATCATACAAAGCCGCCAAGTTAGTGTATGCTTTAGAATATTTTTTATTACCTTCAATTGCTAAGAGATAATGTTTCTCTGCTTTTTTAAAGTTTTTATCTACGGAGTATAGAAAAGCCAGATTGTTATGGGCTGCCGCAAATTTCGGCTCCAAAGCTACAGATTTACTGTAATGACCTATTGCCTTTTCTAAATTTCGGCGTCCACCCTCAATTAGACCTAAATTATAATGAGCAAAAGCGTACTTTGAATCTATTTCTACTATCTTATTCCATTCCTTAATTGAAGCATCTTCTTTACCAATAGTGAGGTAGATTCTTGCTAGATTCTCTCGCGCTTTGATATTTTTTGAATCGAGTTTGAGAGCTTCCTTCCAGGCTTCTATAGCCAGGTCTACCTGACGAACAGAGGCGTATATAAATCCACGATTGATGTAAGCATTGACGTATTTTGGAGAAATTTTTATGGCCTTCGCGACATATTTTAGAGCCTTATCAAAATCACCCTTTTGTGTATGTAAAAATCCTAAAGAGTCCCAGACTTTATGGTTTTTTTGATCCAATTTAGCTGCCAGTAACCAATATTTTTCTGCCAACTCGAGCTTCCCCATCAAGAAGCAAGCACCTCCCAAATCATAGGCTGCATCTCCAAATTGAGGGTCTGCTTTCAAAGCGTTTGTCCACTCCCTCAAGGCCATAGCTACTCTTCCTCGCTTCATGTAGTATTGACCGTTTTGAAAAAACTTACTTGCTTTTGGATTTTCTGTACCAGAGGCTGCAAATAATATTTGGCTATCAGGAACAAAATAGAAAAAGCCAACTAAAATGACCACACGGATTGAACCAACCCAACCTTTAAAATTTACCCGACTCTTTTGCATGATTTTTCCTCATGATAAGCTTTTAGGGAACTTCGTAATAACCACGCCGTCTATCTGGCTTTACTACATTCCATTCTATTCTTTGAGAAACTCCCTATCTAGAAAACCTGTAGTGAAGTATCCCTTCTTAAAGGTATCGGTAGAAATAATTTGATCATGCACATCTACAGTCGATTCAATTCCTTCGATTTCGAATTCCCTCAAAGCCCTTTGTCCACGAGCTATGGCATCATCGCGATCTTTTCCCCAAACAATTAGTTTGGCAACCATTGAGTCATAATAGGGCAAAATACTATCTCCTGCGGATACCATTGAGTCAATGCGTACTCCATATCCACCGGGATAAGTTAGCCGAACCACCTCTCCCGGAGAAGGAGCGAAATCGCGCTCCGGGTCCTCTGCATTAATCCTAAATTCAATACTATGCCCGTTGAAATTAATTTCATCTTGGCTGTAGCTAAGTTTCTCACCTTGTGCTATTAGTAATTGTTCACGAACCAGATCTACGCCCGTAATCATTTCGGTGACAGGATGCTCAACTTGTAAACGAGTATTCATCTCCATGAAATAAAAATTCTCATGCTTGTCTACCAAAAATTCAACGGTCCCTGCGTTGCGATAACCGATTGCCTTGGCTGCAAGTACACCTGCCTTACAAATCCGTTCCCTAAGGTCGCTAGAAATAATCGGTGAAGGAGCCTCTTCCAATAATTTTTGATGACGACGCTGAATAGAACAATTCCTCTCCCCTAAATGAATCACGTTACCGTGATGATCTGCGAGAATTTGAACCTCCACATGACGTGGCTCCTCGACAAATTTTTCTATGTATAAGTCACCATTTCCAAAAGCATTTAATGCTTCAGCACGAGCCATCTCGCATTGTTCACTAAACTCTCGTTCCGAGGAAATGACTCTCATTCCTTTTCCACCGCCACCAGCAGAAGCCTTCACCATAACCGGAAACCCGCATTCCTTTGCTATTTTAAGACCCTCTTCAACTGAACTCATTAATCCATCACTACCTGGTACCACGGGAACACCTACCTCAATCATAGTTTGACGAGCACGAGACTTATCCCCCATTTTTGTAATCGATTCAGCAAGAGGTCCAACAAAAGTAATACCACACTCGCTTAAAACCTCTACGAAATCGGCATTCTCAGACAAAAAGCCATAACCAGGGTGAATTGCATCGGCACCGGTAATTTCAGCCGCCGATATAATATTTGCCATATTCAAATAGCTTTCACGAGCCGGAGGTGGACCGACGCATACTGCTTCATCCGCTGATCGCACGTGCTGAGATTGAGAGTCTGCAGTAGAGTGTACTGCTACCGTTTTCAATCCCAATTCTTTACATGCTCTAATAATTCTTAATGCGATCTCACCACGATTCGCAATCAAAACCTTAGTCAATTTCATTGTTACCCTCACTCAATTCAAGTAACAGCTCATCGTAGGCCACCCCTTCCTGATGCTGAGCAACTAATCGATGAACAATTCCCTCATGTGCGCTCCGTAGTTCATTCATAATATTCATTGCTTTGATATATCCCAAAACTTGACCTCTAGAAACTTTATCCCCAGCGCTAACTTTTGGAAAGAACTGCCCTACTCGATTTGCTTTAATTTCAATGATTTCAGGAGACGCTTCATTATTTTTAGGAACTTCATTTTCAATTTCAGATTTATCCACCAAAGATTCAGTCGCCTCACCAGATCCTATAATTTTACGACGCTTTAGACTGATTGATTGAGTTCCAGAGGATATTTCGAATTGACCGTAATCAGATTCCGAAAAATGCTGTATCAGATTACGAATATTAATACTCATAAATCACTCTCCTGATCAACTAAAAGTTTAAACTTTTCTTTCATTCTGTCTCTTGTAGTTACGGGCTCTTCCACAATAATTCTGGCGCCATTAATCACGTCCATGAAACCAACCTCACTGCTATACCTAGGAACTACGTGAAAATGAAGATGGGAGATGCTAGCACCACTAAATTCGCCCATATTATACCCTAAATTAAATCCTTGAGGGTTATACATAAGTCGAAGAACTTTGATTGCCATTAGCTGTAATTGATGACATCTTATAACTTCAACATTATTTAATTCCTCTATACTTTCTATGTGACGATTGGGAGCAATCATTAAATGTCCTGGATTATAAGGAAACAAATTCAAAGTCACAAAAAAACTATCATCCTGGAAAACTATTAACTGGTCTACACCTTCGACGCCATCTCTAGCGGCACAAAGAATACAATCCACTTCCGGTCGTTCGCCCTGTGCGTATTTCAGTTTATTGGGACTAAATAAAACTTTTCTATGCTCACACATTCGAGTCAACCTACTTGCTAACTGTATCTTCAACAAGCTCAATCATCTTTTGAAAACGTGCGAATTCTTTGTTATTTGGCTGAAGTAGAGCCTTACATCGCTTCAATATTTGAAGTGCCTCTTTAGCTCGTAATTGCTTTACGAGCAATTCCGCCATTTCAAACCCAGCGTCAAAATAGGTTGGATTCAATTCAAATGCTGCCTTAAAACAATTGATTGCTCCCTCGTGATCTCCATTTTCTCGCAAACATAAGGCTTTATAATAATAACCATCAGGGTACTGGGGGCTTAGAGTTAAGCCCTTCTCAAGTTCTTCCAAAGCTCGGGCAAACTGCTTAGAATTCGCATAGGTTTTACCCAATTCAATATGGATCGCACCAAAATCAGGTTCAAGCCTCAAAATGCGCAATAGTTCGCAAGCAGCCTCCTCCATATAACCAACTTTCTCAAATTGGATAACATTGTCATAGCCTGAAGGTAAGACATCCATTGATTTCAAAATCCTTGAGAGGCTATCGTAAGCCTTATCATATTGCCCTATTTCAATCTCAAGCTTACCCTTCAAATATAGAGCTTCTTTATAATCCTTATTTATATCGAGAGCCTTTTCAAGGCATTCAAAAGCTTTCTCCAAACAATGAGATCTAACATAGGTGTTTGCAACCTTGAAAAGCACATCAGGGTATTGAGACTTAGCTTCCATGATCTTAGAAGCTTCCTGAATACTTTTTTCAAGATCTTGCTTCTGCACTATTAATTGATTCATAGCCTTGATGACACTCTTGTTTTTAGGATTTATTGTTTTGGCTTTCGAAAAAAATTCCTCTGCCTTTATAGGATCATGCAAAGCTAATTGAGTCATTCCCATATGATATAAAATCCTGAAATTGTCTGGTCTCAATCTCAGAGCCTTAGTTAATGCCTCTTTTGCTTGTCGAAACTGTTGTAATTGAAAAAGAGCGCTACCATACATGTAGTAAGAACGAGCAAGATAAGGTTGGAGTCTTACCAGCTTTCTTGCGCACTCTTTCATTCGCACGCCGTTTTTGACCTTTAGAAACGCTTTAATAAGAAATACCATCGCTATTGGATCGCTGGGTCTCTCTTTGAGTAAAAGCTCTAAACAATGTTCAGCTTTAGCAAGATTTTTTTCACTGACATACTTTTCAAACTCTTTCCTTGATTCACGTACACTATCTAAAACCTGAACATCTTCAGAGTCCTCTAAAGGCATATCTACGCCTTCAATACTTGTTAGAGTCTGAACCTCTTGACGCTCACACACGTTCATATACATACTAATATTAGGATAGTTAGAATCAATGCTATAAACAGCTTTCCAGCGCTTTAATGCCTCGGAATACAACTGTTTCTTGTACATCTCTAAACCTTCTTGAAATAGTTTTTCTGATTCGTAAGCTACTGTATTCACTGAATGATTCCTTATGTTCTTCGAGGTTTTGGACGTGCAGCTGGAAAAAGAATATTATTTAATATTAAGCGGTAGCCTGGCGAATTCTTGTGAAGACGCAAATCCGTTGGTGGATCTTCTACGGCGTGCGAAAAGTCTTCAGGGTCGTGCCCACCATAGAATGTAAAAGTTCCTTTCCCGAAACGTCCATGAATATATTTATATATATCTTCAGAAAGCACTTTACCGAGCTTGATGACCGAACTCTTCAGTAGCTTCCCATTAAAAGCCGTAGTCTGACCCAAAAAGCCCTTCACTATCCGCCGATGACTCTGCGTTAACATAGTTGGAATTGGATCAAATTTGGCAGAGAATTCGAAAAGTTCAAAGTTTTCCTTTTCGGGAAACGGTATATTTCCGTATCGAGAGACATCAATATCTGAAAATTCATATATAAAAGGGTCTGTAATTGTCTTGAAGTCTTTGAAAGCAAAAGAGTGACCATACTTAAGCTTATTCTGATGAGCCGCCTCGATTGGTGTACCATCAATGCGTGGGTCAATATAATCTACTCCTCGTCCTGCCAAAGCTATATCAAGACTATCCGTAGCTGAGCACATGGCAAACATAAATCCACCTTTTGCAACATACTCTTGAATCATTTTGGAAACTTCTCCAAACCATTCTCTTACAGTACCAAAACCTGCATGATTAGCAAGTTTTCGAAACATTTTAACCTTTTTAAGATACCAGGGTGCTTTGCGAAACGTTCGATAAAACTTTCCATACTGCCCAGTAAAGTCCTCATGATGAAGATGTAGCCAGTCATATTCAAAGAGCGCTCCGGCAAGTACTTCCTCGTTCCATAGCTTACTGTATGGAATTTTGGCATAATTCATCACAAGTGTTACTGCATCATCCCAAGGATCACTACTCCTTGGAGTGTAAACCGCAATTTTAGGTGCTTTCTCGAGAGTCACCTTATGCATATTATTGTCATCAATGATCCTTTTTATTTCATCATACTGTGAAGAGTCGATCACTTTAGCTGAAACCCCATAAAGCACAGCTTGTAATCTCACTGTTTCCGATAGGGGCATCAAAAAGCTACCGCCTTTAAAGTTTAGTAACCATTCCACCTTTAATGAATTTTCGAGGGCAAAAAAAGCTAGTCCATAGGCTCTCAGATGATCTGTTTGCGTATCATCCATCTCTACTAAAAAGTATTGACTAGAACAACTAGAGCTGCACGAAAGAAAAAAAACAAGAATGTACGATAAAATTAACTTAAGCATAAATTTTTCAAAGAAAATCGCATTGTAGCATTTCAGGAACTGGTATGGGGAAGTTGCAGAATAGCATTAATAGACTTGAGACTGCGCTGCTGTTCCTGAGACTCTGAATGTAGCCTATTTAGTTCCTGTTTAAATATTTTTGAGAACCATATATACAGCTCATCCTGATAGATTTTCCAAACTGCGCTGTAGCAACTCTTCAACCTTTGCCGCAAACGCAAAAAACCACTCAAAAAAGACACAAAAAGGCCTAGTAGAATAGCTAACAATGATAATCCGATGGAAAGGCTACCCGCGGAAAGATTACTGACTACTTGAAAAGCTAACCAAGCCGGAAAAATAGCCTCCAGAGTAAGGGCCAACATCCATTGCAATATAGAATATTGCTGAGCTTTAGCACGCAATCGCTGCTGATTTCCAAGAATCATTTCCATATGATCCCTACGAAAGTTATTGAATATTGACTCGGAAGAGCTTAATACATTGCATCTATTTTGTAGGGAGTAAAAAGGTAAGGCTTGATACGCAATTGCCTTGGCCGGTAAAGGTAATTTTTTAGTACGTAAATTAGATAAATATTCTAGAATCAAAACTGACCAGCCAGGTGTTGTTTTATAAAGCCTTTGTAATAACTCATTCTGAACTTCTGCAAAAATCTTCTCCTGAAATACCTGAAAGACCACTGGTGATAATATTTCAGAACTATTCTCGCAAAGCTCACTGACTTCTTCAATGGAAAGCTCAGTCCCACTAACTTGGATATCCAGAGCCACCTGCAAGGACTTCAAAGTGGATTCACAATGTTGAGTTAATTTTGACAAATTACGATTCTTAAATTCCTGAAAACCGGCTTTCTTAATCGATTCCAAATATCTTTTCATCTCGGCTCTAGCATTCTTAGAATCCGAAACTGAATCAATACTAATAACATTTTCATAACTTAATTTCAGATCACTTATAACGATCTCGAGCTCATCAGAAGAATATTGATTTTGATGAGTTAGAACTAAAACATTAGGAATTCCAGGATATTCCTCCACCAATCTAACAAGTGAAGCTTGCTTAGTTTTTTCAGGATGAACCACCAGAAGAATACAGTCTGCATAGTGCTTGAAGAGATAACTCCATTGATGATTTACGATCTGATGAGAATCTAAATCGGGGAAATCCCAGAGTACAATTGATTGAAAAATAGAGGGATCCTCCGGCTTTGGCGCAAAACTTTTAATTTTTCCCTCGGAAATTTCAATATCATTAAGGTGACCATAGAGAGTCAACTCCGTCGTGGTAGGACGCTGTATTCCAGTAATTGCGAGGTTCTGATCAGCAATACAATTAAGTAAAGTAGATTTACCGCTACCAGTACCACCCAAAAGAAATACATGAAAATATTTACTGTGAAATTTTAACTTGTCTGACAAAAACTGAAGATCTTTGATCTGATCTTCAGAAATAAAGAAGCGACGCAATGAGTCCTTATCTGGCAAAAATAAGTTCATCTATGCTGCTCCAATAACAAATTTAAAGCATCCATACCTTCGATAAAGCCAACGTAATCCTTCTTCATATGACAATCCGTTTCTTGCAAAAAATTATTCGGCTCCTCAAGTATCTCTCTCAAAAATTGATCAAACTTCTTACGACATTCATCGTTTATTTGCTCTAATTCCAAGATAACGGTAGGCAAATGCGTTGATGGGATCTTCCCATAAACCATGTAGCATAAACCGGAAAGCACCTGTTCCCAGCCAGGTAATAAAGCGATAGGCCCCAGGAAAGAGTAAAATACTAAACTCAATAAAACCTCCTGAGAGACTGCCATTACAGAATGCTTGGTACCGGCACTTTTTCTAAATTTTTCGCTTAGCTGAGAAAATATATCCGCTCTTAAACTAGCAAAACCATTATCAAAATCCTGTAGTTTTTCATCCAGATCAAAAGCTGGGTAATTGTTAATCCATTGCAATCCTGCATGATGATTACTTAAATGTTGAAGATTCTGCTGCAAAGTGATTTGTAAATTCTCACGGATTTCCCGGGCAAAATGCTCGAAAGGGTCACTACTATTCGAAGACTCCTTATCATCAGTTGCGGGCTTAAGAGCACTCACAAAAGAAAACAGATGCTTCATCATGAACTTAGAAAAATAAAAAATCTTTTCTTCGGCAATTCTTGATAAATTCTGCTTCAAAGTCTTTTCAATTTTTAATTGAATCAGTTGATGCCTCTCCCAGAACTGAGAGTAATCATTGTTAAGCTTTTCACTGAGCTTGTCTATTTCGTAACGTCTTTGACCGTAGTTTTCCTGACAATGATTTTTGAGTTCCTGGATGCATCTCTGTAAACCATTTTCAGGGCAAAAGCCCTGATCACTAATCTCGTTCACCCATTTTATTACATCCGTTTTGATCCTATCGACATCCTTTTCAATCTGAGCCGAAGCAGGCCAACAATCTTGATAAATATCATTAACAGCGCGATAAAACTCTTCAGTCTGCTCCTTCGGAACAGTGTCCCATTTGTTAACCATCACACGACAAGGACGACCAAGGTCGTTAGCAAATTGCAAAGCTGAAACAGTCAATTCATCGCCATACTTAGCAGGACTAGTTATTAATAATTTTGCACTTGAAAGGCGAGCCATAAAACGACTCAGAGCATGGTGACCTGTTTCCAAAGAATCATAATCAGGACAATCTATTAAAACCCAGTTATCCGGCAATGAAAATTCGCAAACTTTAATATCGAACACCCAATAATCCAGTTCTACAGAATTTAAACTCTCCCTCAGTAATTCTTCTGTTTCAGCGGTACACAAAAATAATGGCTTGGCAGTACAAGGTCGTACTGGAGAAACCTGACTAACCGATTCACCAGCAAAATGATTGATCCATGAAGACTTACCAACTCCAGTCCCACCCTGAAAAACTAAACACTTTAATGAAAATTGAGACCATCGCAATAATAGTTGTTGCGCCTGACAAGCGCGACAAAACTCATCCCATACCTCTCTGGGGCCCAAATAGAGAGACTTTAAATCAGAGGAATATAAAGATAAATTCATAAATTACCCCTCAGAAACAGACTTTATTGAACTGCTTGCTTCACCGGGCAAACTAATGTACTGAAGTAACTGAGCTAGAATAGATATAGCAATAGCTCGTGGATTCTTACTGGCGATGCCGTCCACGCCTACAGGACAATTGATACCTTCTATAAGCTGCGAATCAAAATTGCGCTTCAGTAACTGACTTTCAAAACGTTTCCACTTAGTTTTACTACCTATCAAACCTATGTAAGCCTTGTGTTGTTGCCTCAACAGAGTTTCACACAAACAAAGGTCCAGTGCATGATTATGAGTTAATATAAGAATGGACTCATTACCTTCAAGATCTTCTAAAACCTGCGCACAATCTTGTGGGATAATTTTTCTTACATTAGCATACTCTTTATCTGGAAACTGCTCCGGTCGTTCGTCTATCCAATCAATACTCAAAGGCAACTCACTGGCAATTTCAACTAATTCTTTACCTACATGACCCGCACCAAAAACAACTAGTTTGGGCTTAGGATTTACCGGCTCCATTAGCACTTGAACCCTTCCTCCACAACACTGCCCTAGACTTGCGCCCAAGTTTATATCACTTAGCAGAGACTTATCGCCACCTTCTATTAATAGCTTACGAGCCTGTAGCGTAGTTTCATACTCTAGGTTTCCACCTCCGATAGTCCCCCATTGATTGTGAGCCGTAACTATCATTCGAGTTCCTACTTCACGAGGTGCAGACCCCTGAACTTTTACAATGCTCACAAGCACACAAGCGATTCCCTGAGACTGCAGTCTAAGGACTTTATTAAGCCACCATGTATCCAATACCAATTAGCTCCGCATTTTCTGAATCGTCATGAGAACATGTTCAGGGGTAGCTGGGCAATTCAAAGGTACAGAAATATTTCCATTACCTATTGCCGCTATAGCATCTTTAATGGCCAGCCATCCACTAATTGCAAGCATAAATGGGGGCTCTCCAACAGCTTTACTACGATAAATCGTATCCTCCTGATTACTTACCTCTGGCATTAACTCTACTCTCAAATCCAAAGGTATATCGCGACAAGTAGGAATTTTATAAGTGGAAGGAGCATGAGTTTTAAGTTGACCTTGCTGATCCCACCAAAGCTCTTCCATGGTTAACCATCCAAGACCTTGGATAAAAGCCCCTTCTACCTGACCAAGATCGATGGCTGGATTTATGCTATGACCCACATCATGTAAAATATCAGCTCTTAAAAAGCGATATTCCCCGGTCAGGGTATCTAGTATTACTTCGCTGACACAAGCTCCGTAAGCATAATAGAAGAAGGGTCTTCCTGAGGCCTTCTCACGATCATAAAAAATTTTAGGAGTAGAATAAAAACCTGTGGAAGACAGTGACACTCTATTATGATACGCAAGGTCGATAAATTCAGCGAAGGAAAGTGTCTTATCGCCTAGAATCACCTGATTA
>CAZYUV010000052.1:0-15268 GCA_964650625.1 uncultured bacterium | reverse complement strand
GGGTTCGAATCCCTTAGTCTCCGTGGTAGCATTCTCCCTCTATCGTCTTTGGAAAGTGTAAGCCCTTGTAAGTCTGGGAATTTATTGTGGAACTAGAAGATATAGAGAAAAGAGATAAAATATACGCTTTCATAAGCGAGCATCCCGATGGACTACAAGCTGAAGATGTGTGTAAAAAGTTTTTTCCCAATCATCTAATAGGTCAACCCCAGAGGCACGTTAGAAAGATCCTCTCACAAGATCCACGATTCAGCGAATTTTCTGATGGGACCTGGAAGATAGCGCAATGGCCTTACCAACCAGACCAGAACTTAAATCAGATAAAATATTGTGTGTTTGATCTTGAGACGACCGGGGGGGTTCCTCCACTTCATCGAATAATAGAGATAGGTGCTTGTAAAATGGTTGATGGTAAAATCACTGAAACCTATGAGGCTTTAGTGGATCCGGAGAGACCAATACCAGATTATGTGAGAAAATTAACCGGCATTCGAAATAAAGATTTAGCTGATGCTCGAAAACTAAAAGAAGTACTTGAAGAATTTGTCGAATTTAGCGATGGCTGTGTACTTGTAGCGCATAATGCTAGTTTTGATGTGAATTTTATAAATTCCGAGTGTACTCGAATTCTCGGGAAGCCTATAGTCGCGCCGAACTTATGTACTCTAAAGATGTCGAAATTTCTTGTAAGAGAATGTGGTTCTCACAAATTGGAGGCAATGGCCGAATTCTTTAAAGTAGATCTTGGGCCTCGTCATCGAGCTTTGGGCGATGCTACTATGACAGCTCAAATTCTGGTTCATCTTTTAGGTCGGGCGCAAGCCAATCTAGAGACGAATTTGTTGCAAGATTTGAGGAAGTTCGGGGTTCATGCACCAGCAAATTTTTTTCCTCCATGTTTAGTAGATCCAGAATCATTAAAGGAATTAAGAGCTGAACCCGGTACAGTTAAATTTTTTAGTGAAACTGGTAAATGTCTTCAAAGCGTTTCCATGCTAAATATTTATGATGAGATGTCCTCTATTTTTTATGAAGGAGTTCAAAGGACTCCATTTATGAAACGTTTACTCAAAAAATCACGAAGTTTTGAAGTAATTTATGAAGACAGTTATTTAAGTGCACAAATTAATGCCAGTAGACAAACCACAGGACGTTCCAAAGATCGTGACCGTCGTGGAGACTATGAGAGCAGTGTTTACCTTAAGATTCTGGATAAATATCCGCAAGAAATATATCTCACGAAAAGAAGGTTAAGAGATGAGGCTAGTTATCTAGGCCCTTTTAGTTCAATTCAGCGAGCGAGTGAATTATTAGGTTTCAATTTTGAACAGCGCAAGGTTGCTTTCCAGCGTTTTCCTGCAAATTCTGGAATAGAAAAGGGTTACGAATTAAAAAAAGGAACTACCGCTAGCTTATTGAAGAAAAATTTGCGTTATTACGTTAATCAAGTGAATTTGATTATCTCTATACCTACTCTCGCTAATAATGAGGAGTTTCTTTTATACTTTGTACGCGAGGGCTATCTATTAAAGAAAAGAGTTGTTAGTCGTGAGAAAATGGATGATCAGAGCATCGAAAATGTTCTCAGGGAAGTTTTCAAAAGTTATTTCTTGGAGAGAGATTTATACGATATCTTAGGTAAACCTAGTAGTCAAAAAAGTATAGAGTCAGAAATTGTTCTCCGCTGGTGGAGTAGGTATTCTGAAAAAGATATACGTTGTAGAGTTGTTCATTTGAACCCAAGAGAATTACAGAAATTTCGAGAAACTACCGTTCGTAAAATATCTCGCGGACTTTTTTTTGGTATCGCGGAAGATGATAGCAGTTAGATTTTTCTATCAAAGATCTTCTCCATGTGGCAAATAGAAATCTGTTTTTGCTAATTAGTACAATGTCTATTGTTCATTCTTAGACATAGGATGCAGTCTATTTTTTTTTTCAATGATTGACGTATGAATTCGCAGGCTTCCTGAGTTTTATTTTGTATTAACTTTAGTTTTGCGAGGCCAATGAGGGGGTAGACAGAACTCGGTTTTTCTTCAGCCATTTTTTTCATTTCTAATAAGGCGTTTTTAGGGCTATCAAATGCTCTTGCCTGTATGGCATGAATTTTAAGTCTGAGCTGCAATGTATCTGAAGGCTCTATTTCTTTTAATTTTTTGGACGAGGTTTTGAAGTTTGTTTTTCTTAGCTCTTCAGGCAAATCTTTATTAATACTTCGATTTTCCAATTTACGAAATTTAGATACAGAATTACTTTTACCAATGAAACTAAAGTCCATAGATTTCTGATTATATTTCATGAAATTAGTCTGGAACTGTAAGTCCACTTTTTGCTCCGATAGTGATCCGTGATAATGGGAACGTCTTAAGTCTTTCAGAGGCAGAGATTCTTGTTGTGCAAATAGTATGCAGTAATACGGGCATATTACTAAAGCTAGTACTGTATGTTTACTAGTGTGCATCGATATCATAGATTTAAAAAGAGGTTAATTTGAAGATTTCAACGCAAATTTTCCCTGAACTAAGTATTTTATATTTTTTTCTGTAATACCTGTAGATAGGTTTCTAAGCTTATTTGGCCTTTATATAGTTTATCTCTAGCAATATTTTTAATTGGTACTAAAGACCCTGACTTCAGTAAATGCATAGCCATTTCATTACCAACCGGATTTTCTTGTAGGAGTTTGAGCACTTGAGGGGTGAGATGTAAGAACTCATATATCATTGAGAAGTCAATATACCCTCTATTTTCACAATAGTCGCAGCCTTCGGCAAAATAGAAGAATGGTTTTTTAAATGATTCTGGCTTGAGGCCCAGTTGAACAATTTCATCGTTGGAAACCCGATGTGGTTGAGCGCAGTATGGGCATAAGCTAGGAACTAACTTGGTGAAAATAATAAAATGAAATTTGTTGAGCAAAAAACCAAGACTATCACCCTGCTTTTCGAGGGTCGATAGCGTTGGGAAAATAGGGTTAGCTGTTAGACTGGCAAAGAGTGTTTGATTTCCAGCTATCCTCGCACAAGAACCTAATTCAGAGGGATGAATTCCATCTAGGACTACACCATCAAAACTGGATAGATTAGCGGCACTCAATGCTTGCAGTTGTTGGCGCTCATCATCCAATTCTATCAAACTTACATTTTCTAGTTTTGTTGATGGATGATCACTAAAGTATAAGTATTGATTTTCTTTTAAGTTGGTTTCGCTGAGTAAAGCATTAAGAAAGACAGTTTTGCCCATATCAGATGGGCCTAAAATAAGTGCTCCTCGATCCTTGAAATCCATAGATCTTATTCTCTGAATTTCAGCGGGTAAAACCCCTAAGCGGTGCAAGCTGTGATTTCGGTATTCAATACCAAACGTTTCGACAATTAATTCTTTGTTATTGGAGTCAGGTAGGAATAGAACGTTAAAGCTTATGTAATCATCTTCGCCAAACGGAACTTCCATAAAACTTTGGGTCGCATAATTTATTTCACTGTCTCTGAATTCTGTGAAACTTTTTGCTCTGGCGTAAATAGCTTCGAAGTGGTCCACGCTACAAGTTCCATAATAATTCCACTTATTTTCATTTCGAGTTCGAATATTTACTTTTTCATTGAGCAGTCTGAATTGCAAACTTTGTACTCTGCCTTGACGAAATGTGTCACGTAATATTTCTTCGAAACTAAAATGATTGACAGTTTTCTCTAGACTAACTTCTGGCCTTTCTTGACTATTGGTTTCAGTACCGCTTTCTGCTTGTATGATTAGCTTATATTCATCGAAATCTACGTCAAAATCGGTATTTATTCGGCCAGAGTCTTGTATAGACTTCAAGCTTGCTGAATGACATACGTCAACACCAGAGCGAGTGGCGGATCGAAATTCAATGGTTATACCTAACGCTTTATACAAGAGGTCGAACAGAAAGGTATCGATTGGATCATGAATCGCAATGATCAATCGATTATTATCAAGAAAAATAGGTACAAATTTAAATCTGCTAAGAATTGAAAAAGGAATTTTTTCCAGTAAGTTCAAATCAGGACTATAGCTTTGAAGATCATGATATTCGACCCCTTGTTGAATTGAGAATGCGAGGGCAAGTGTTTCTTCATTAACTAATTTATGCTCGAGGAGCAGAGATCCTAATTTTGTTTGATAGCCTCTCTCATCTTTGAGTTCCTCTTGTTGCTGCAGAAAAGATTCCAGGTCACGAAGGCTTATGGCGCCAGATTTAACAAGGATTTCACCTAACTTTGGCTTTTCTTCAGACATACCGTCTCCCTAGCTTCCACTTTAATGGTCCGCTGTTTATTTTTGCCACTGATAGTAACGTGCCAATGAGGTAAATTTTCAAAAATCATTGGGAATTTCTGCCACCATTCCACCACGCTTACTCCTGTGTCTGGTTCTATGTAATCATAAATCCCGAAGCTCTCCAGCGCTTTAAGATCCGAAATATTGTACAAATCAAGGTGGTTTAGTGTCCAATCTCCGTTGTATATATGAAGTTTCGTAAATGTTGGAGAGTTTATGGTCTGGTTAATTTTCATTGCTAAAGCCATTCCTTGGACAAAGGTCGTCTTTCCAGCTCCCATTTCACCAGATATTAATACTAGATCACCAGGTTTGAGATGTGCGTCCACTAGTTCCTTAGCAAGTGCGAAAGTTTGCGCAATTGATTCAGATTGGATAGTTTTCAAGATCGCCCCAGTTGTTGCCAAGTTCAACGTCACAAACTATCGGTACTTCAAATTCACAAACCTTTTCCATTATTTCCTTCAGATAAATTATATGATTTAACTCCGAGGAAGGCATTTCAAAGATGAGTTCGTCATGTACCTGCAATATAAGTCGGCTTTCTAGCTGTTTATCCTGTAGAAATTTGTGTAGAGAATTCATTGCGATCTTTATTATTTCCGCTGCGGTACCCTGAATTCTGGTATTTATGGCGATACGTTTGCCCGCTTCAATACTTTGTTTATTTTTGGTCAAGAATTCTGCTATTGGTCGTTTGCGACCAAACATCGTCGTTACATGACCATCTTCCATCGCTTGATTGCTAGTATCTTCCATAAACATATGTATCTGAGGGAATATACGAAAATATGAATCGATGAAATCTTTTGCGGAAGTGATCGGTATATCGAGTTGTTGCGACAAACCGAATGCCGAAATCCCATAAATAATACCAAAGTTTATTGCCTTGGCAGATTCTCGCTGATTTTTAGTAATCGATTCCATAGGTAATTCGTATATTTTGGAGGCGGTTTCTTGATGAATATCTCGCCCATTTTTGAAGGCTTCAATGAGGGTTTGATCTCCGCTTAATTCGGCCATGATTCTCAACTCGATCTGACTGTAATCAATTGCACAAAGTTTCCAGTTATCTTTGGAGGGAAGGAAGCCCCTTCGAATTTTAGCTCCCCATTCACTTCGAACTGGAATATTTTGTAGATTTGGTTCCGTCGAAGATAAGCGTCCAGTGGCAGTGATTGCTTGGCCAAAGTTTGTATGTAGTTTGCTATGGCTGTCCACCATCTCTGGCAATGGTTTGACATAGGTTGAGAGGAGTTTGCTTAGATGGCGATACTCAATAATTTTCTCACAGATTGGGTACTGACTGACCAATCTTTCTAGCACTCCAGTGGCAGTAGAGCGTCCTGTTTTAGTTTGCTTTAATGAAGGGAGCCCTAATTTATCATAGAGTACTTCTGCTAATTGTTTTGTAGAATTTAAGTTAAATTCGCAGCCGGCTTCACTTAAAATACTTTGCTTGAGTAACTCTGAGTCTTTTATTAAATCGCCAGCCAATTTTTCGAAGTAGCGTGTATCTAAGCTGACTCCAGCAGATTCCATTGACTCCAGCACTTCAATTAGTGGATATTCAATCTCATGCAGCATTTGATTTAGGGCTTTTTGATCATTGAGTTGAGCTTGAAAATGCTTGTAAAGCTGTAATGTATTGTCTGCATCAGAAGCTGCATACTCCAAAGCATCTTCCACTTTGATTTGTGAAAAACACATTCCCTTTTCGACAACATCTTCATACGTTGGTCGAGTTTCTCCAAGGATGGTTTGAGCCAGAAACTTTAACCCTCTCCGAGAATCTGGGATGATGGCCTTAGATTGGATCATAGTATCCGCATATCGTTTTGGGAATTCAAGACCGTATTTTCGAAGTACAGCCATATCATATTTTAAGTTATGAGCAATCCATGTCTTGGAGTCGTTTGCGAAGAGTTTTTTGAGGTCTGAAATTACCAGTTCGGTACTTATTTGTGATGGAACTCCCAAATATCTGTGAGCTAGCGGGATATAATAAGCTTCATTTGCTTCAGTACTTAGAGCGATGCCTACCAATCTTGCTTCATAAGGTTTCAATGAGCTGGTTTCGCAGTCAAAAGCTATTAGATCCTTACTTGTAGATATTTCTTCAAGTAGTTTTTGCCATTCTTCATAATTGCTAATGAGTCTGTAATCCTTCTTAGGGAGATTCTCTTCATGTGTATTATTTTCGCTAGAATTTGATTTAAATAGTTCTTCTTCAATACTGAAAAATTCAAGTTCCGTTAGCAATTCTCGTAATTCATCCGAATAGGTTTCATCCCACTTGAGATCTTCTAATTCAAAGGGCAGTGTTATATCAGTTTTTATACGCGCCAGATCCCTGGATAAATAAGCCATAGCTTGGTCATCTTCCAGTTTGTTTTTTAATTTCCCTTTAATTTGATCAATATTTTCATAAAGGTTTTCTAGGTCACCCCATTCTTTAATAAGTTTTATGGCTGTTTTCTCGCCGACTCCTCTAACTCCCGGAATATTATCTGAAGAGTCTCCCATAAGTGCTTTGACAGGGATCAGATCGTTAGGTTGCAAACCGTATTTTTCATCGATTGCTTGAATATCATATATTTCAACGCCGTCAGCAGCCTTTGAACTGGTGTATCCTACAAAAACACGTTCTTTAATGAGCTGATAACTATCTCGATCGCCAGTTATTAAAAAAACTTCCAAATCATTATGACTTTGACTCAACTGGTGAGAAATACTCCCTAGGAGATCATCAGCTTCATAATCATCCATCATTATTGTTAATGCTCCCATTGATTGAGCAAGTCGTGGAGCATAAGGTAGTTGCTGGACTAGTTCATCAGGAGTTGGCGAACGGTGTGCTTTGTATTCTTTATAAAGATCTCTTCTAAAAGTGTTACGACTCTTATCGAATGCAAAGCACATATAGTCTGGCTGGAATTTCTTTAAAAGAGAGAAGAAGGTCCTCAGGAATCCATATAATGCGGAAGTGTTCATGCCCTTTGAATTCCTTAAAGGCCTTTTGATGAAAGCAAAATAGCTTTTGAATAATATAGAATGCGAGTCGACAATTAGTAATTTTTTCATAAAGATTTTTGCTAGTATCTCATTTTTTAGAAGAGATACTGTTGAGATAGGCCGCAATAGAGAGAGCGTCTTTGCTGCCAGGTTCAATTGCTTTACCTGACAAATAATTCACAAGACAGTAGTTTTGCATCTGTTCCAAACTCACAACTTTCTTCATTAAAGGCACATAACGAGGATAATTTTTATTCACTTGAGCTATTTCTTTCGGTGTATGGCACGAAGCGCACGTCTTCGAACTTTTCTTCTCAAGTTTTAGAGAGCCGAAGAATAGTCTCTTACCTCTCTCAATATATTCGTTAATAGGGTCGCGTTTAAAGTATTTTTTCATATACCTTTGCTTCAACTTAAGGTACGCGGGGTCTGATTTACTATCAGGATATTGTTGTGATATTTTCGGCTTGAATTGGTATGGAAAATAATGTCCGTTGCGCCCATAAAGTAATCCAACATCATTAAGTTTTTTAGCATTAGGGTTTGTATGACAATATATACAGCTAACCCCTTCTCTTTGTGAGTACATAGGAATCGATTGAACTGTTGAACTCATTCCGAAAAGGAGAAATACTGTGACTACAGCATGATTACTTTGTTTGTAAATCCATTTTCTCACGTAGTCCTCTTTGCTATTGCAGATACAATTCACTAGATATAATTAGCTAGAGAGGTTTTCGGAATAAGGTAATTAAAACTTTATCGAAAGCGATGGATAGGGCTTTGAATTCTTTCAGTTTAGAGCTATTTGACTATTTAATTTTCAACAGAGACTCTAACTTGATTAAAACTTGTTCGCCTTCTTCTTGGAGTTTTTCTAATTTGTAGGTTACTTTTGAATATGATTCCTCAGGATTGGGGTTTAACTGGTTTTTTATACAATCAATCTGATTGAGGAATGGTTTTAAGTCATTTTTCGTAAATACTTTAAGTCGATCTTTTAATTCAGTTATAGATTCAAAATGTCGTTGAAGTTTAAGATTCTTCAAATGTACTTTAATCCTCAATAAGAGTTCTTCAGCAACAAATGGTTTACGAATATAGTCAGAGGCACCACTTTTAAAAGCATTCGAAATGTCATAGGCGCTTGCTTTGACAGTTAACATTAAGATAGGAATTCTAGAGAAATCTTCAATAGACCTTAATGTATTGCAGATTTCGAATCCGTTGATATCCGGCATGACAACATCTAAAAGAATCAAATCAGGGTCGACTTGTGTAGTTATCTGAAGAACTTCTTCCCCATTCTCAGCCTCAAAAGTTTCAAAACCTTCTACTGCTAGCACTTGTATGATACGGTCTCGAATCATTTCCGAATCGTCAGCTACTAAAATTTTAATTTTTTGTTTTTCAGTATCCATTATTAGCAAACTTGGTAGTCCAAATTACAGATTAGTTATTAGAGTTCACTTAGTTTTCTTGAATTAGAAAACAAAAATTCATACAATTTGCCTAGTAGCGGACCAGTTTATGTTAGGAGATATTTTGAAAACTGGCATTTCTGCCAAAATTGCTTTATCAATTTTATTGAGTTTTGCACTATTTGTATCGTCACCAGAAACTTTTAATTGGAACAAAATTAAAAGTTCTGCTAAAAAGATTCTCAAGAGTAGTGGCATTGCCGCTATCATCAGAAAAATGGCTCCTGATTTGAATTCTTTCATTAACACCATTACATTGAATCAGGGTGTTCAAAACCGACAAATGACGAAAGTAGTCCCTTTATTTAGTGTTGGTAAGCGCACAGCTGCTGGAGGTGTGCAAGTGTCTGGGCCAGCCGAATTATTGAAGCAAGTTAGAGCAGCATTTCAGATTGATGGTAATTTTGATCGTGGAAAACTGCGCGTCCGAGTATTCGTACCCAGCACTTCATCTACTAAATTAGTGCGTGTACATGGAGTAGGAGTTAGTGCTTTGGTGGATTATCATGTTCGATAGTGAAGCAGTTAAGTTTTTCAAAAAAAGATTTGATAGTAGTTTAGGTAGTTATCCTTGGGAAAAACTTCAAGAACAGTTTTTTTGTCACTTCTTGTCATCTAATAGCAAACTAGTGCTGAAGTCCAGAGGGCAATTTGTTGATCAAATGTTGGATCAAATGGTTGTGCCTGAATTACGATTGATTAGTAGGTTTGCAAAAAATTGTAAACCTTCGGATATGCTTATTGTGGGTGATGAATTGGGGCTTATTCAGCATGAGATCCCGGAAGCGAACTTTTCGTTTTATTCAACGGAGGCGCTAGAACATGCTCAGCAAAGAAGTAGTTCGGGAAAATGTAACCTTTTACTTGATTTAAATGAGCAAAAGGGTACGTATAAAAAAATCTTCCTTTTGAGTCTCATGCCACAGCTTAAAGAATGGAAAAAAGTTCAGCAGTTGGGCTTAATAATGAAAACGGTATTTGAAAGCTTGCAACCCAAGGGTTCTTTGTATTTACAAGATCGCGCAATTTATCAAGATGATTTTCTCATTCATTTAGTCTCTATGGATGCAGAAATTACGTCGATTGAAAAGTATGGTCCACAGGATTTTTTGCTACAAGCTATTCCTTAGTCTTTTTCTGATCAGTGATTTATGTGCTCAGGAAAGCATCTTATTAAGATATAAGCCTCGTTTGCAGGAGGCGGTTTACGCGTATTATTCGAATTCACAAACTCTATTTACAAACGATTCATATCAAAAGAATGTTGAAAGTAATTCTCAGGCTTATCTTGGATTGCGAACCATGAAAACTCTTGAAAATGGTCATCTTGTTCAAAGGGTTGGAGTGCATGCTGGTAATGTAATGATGAATGGACAAGTTTTTGCTCATCCTAGTTTGGGTAAGTACTTAGAGTATGTTCTAGCTCCATGGGGAGCCATTCCCAAGGCAATTGGTAACAGTATGCAATTCAAGGTGCGCGATTTAGAAATGAGTTTTCCGAAAGAACCAGTGTCAGTAGGCAGTAGTTGGACAGTGACTGTGCCAGCTTCAATTACTTTTCCTGTAAAAACTGAAATTAATTATCGAGTCAGCAGTATTTTAGGCGGACTCGTCATACTGGATGCGAAACTTGATATTGCAGAGCAGAAGGTTGTTCGGAATATGAACTTCACACTTAAGGGTTCAGCTCAAATAATTTTTAATGCGGACGAAGGACTGATGGTGCGCAATGAATCTAACCAGTTTATTGAGATCAAGCGCGCGGCTTCGGGGCTGGAGCGAAGTACGAAAATGAATGTTAATTCAATCTTAGAATTACAGTTTTAATTAAGCCACTCTGCACAATGTTGTTGAAATGCAACTTTTCTTTGTTCATCGCGTAGTAGTTATGCGTGTGTCTTTGACTCGCGATTTTCGTTGTACAAGAGAGGCGATCATGGAGCGATATATAACAATTTTGGTTTGCGTTGTGGGTTTATTAGTTAGCCCTTGTTCGCTAGAAGCGCGCGACTACATTACCCAAAGTCAGCTTGAGCAGTCCACGGTCGTGGACTTACCTGGGCGGATTGGGGCTGATTTTGTTCGCGAGCGCGATGCTGAAAATATGACCGCAAACGCTATCAGTAGGGTTTCTAGCTTGTTAAGTAGTTACACGGGCATAACTCTAGGAACGGTTGGAGGGTTGGCAACTTTAGGTTTTCTGGGAGTCATATCAACTCCTGTTGCCGTTGTTGGAGCGGCTCTGGTAGGTGGCTTGGCGATAATTGGTGCAAGCACAGACCAGAGAGCACCGATGGGTTTGTCTCAGCCAAATTATGGTCATATGGGCCATGGACGGGCACCGGTATACGGCGTACAACCTAATGAAACTGGCATTGTGAGTGAGGTTTTTGGATGGAGTAACCCTCATCGCAACAGTCGTTACAATATTGGGAGTTTAGGTATAAGTTCTTCAATGCGCGCTCCCGTGAGAGTCAATATGCAATCGCCTCATGTCCTAAATACCGCATTTCGGGGTTTTAACTTTGATCACTATGATAGTGGTTACCAAAACATGCCTGTGAATCCACTAACTGGTCAACTAGGTATGGCAGTTTCACCCGTTGCGGGCGTTGCGGGGGTTCCATATGCTCCAAATTCTTCAGTGGATTCAGAGAAAAGCCAGCAATCTTCACCTAGTGCTCCAATAAGCCATGGATTTGGAACTTCATGGAATTATCCTTTTTATCCCGGACAATCATCCCGAATGCCGCAAACTCATTATGATCGTCGTTCGGGTAATACTTTTAACAATTTCTTCAGTCGGGTCGACAGACCAGGAATTTTATCTGGTGATCGAGGTACTCGGGCAGACCGCGGAGGATATCGACATTTTTGGGCCGGCCCATCGCCATATAGCCATAATTGGGCTCAGACCCGCAATGCACCTGGTACGTATATCAGTCAGAGTTGGGAATACCAGCAAGCTGGTCAATGGCGCCCAGGTTCCCCTCAGGGTAGGGTCAGCCATGGTTGGGGCTATAGTCCAAATCCTAATGCAACTTCGGGCCAGCCAGGTAGCGGTTCGTCTACGACTCAATATGTTACTCAGAGTGGTGCTTCAGGTCTTCTACCAGGTAATCCGATGGATTTTAGGTTTCGAAGACCTTCTCAAAGTTATGAAGTAGGTTTGAATTTTACTTACCCTATGGGTAATGCGTATAGCAACCCGGCGGTACCAGGAAATTATCAGGCTAACTTTACTATTACGAATCAGCAGATTAATCAGGGTTATCAGCCAAATTTTCAGAATGTAGATGGTGGTTTGCAATACGGTTTGGGCACCCAGTATCAGGGTGGTAATTATCCTTACCAGTCTGGTAATACTCCTCCGCAAATTCAAAATAACTGGGTAGGGCAGGCTCCTGTTTCTAATGGATTACGTGCGCCTAGTGATCCAATCCGGCCTATTGCACCGCGTATAAATAGCAATGTGAATCCTGAGTTAGCTCAACAGTCTGCTGAAGCGCATGAGGCAGCTCAAAAGAATATCATAAATAACCAGACTCAGGCACTCGGTGCCGCGATGTCTCCAGATTCAAGTAAGGTAGACTTTTTAAGATTGACAGAGCTCGAAGAAGAGCGTCAAGACGTTTATGCCGACCTTTTAAATGCAGTTAAAGTTGGCGATGAAGCTAAGCAGAAGCTTCTTTTCGATAAATATCAAGCATTAGGTCAGGAAATCCAGAGTCTACGATAGTTACTATTTCAGGCATTTAGTGCAGTTTGTTTACAAACAAAAGCATTAGAATAGATTCTTTACAGTTCGCCGACTTGTAAATTTTTTGATATTTCCCTACAATCCATTCGGCTTAAGAAAGGTGGGTGGCGTTATGAGAAAAACGAAAATCGTTGCAACTGTTGGTCCCGCATGTTCAGATCCCGAAAAGCTAAAAGAGCTTATTCTTAAGGGAGTCAATGTCTTCAGGCTTAATATGTCCCACGCTGAACACGAGAAGGTTAGAGTACGAATTGATGATATTCGGCGAATAGCAAAAGAGTTGAAACGTCATGTAGCAATACTCATGGATATTCAAGGGCCTAAAATTCGAACTGGTGTTTTTAAAGATGGTGAAATTGAGTTGGAGAGTGGTCAGAGTTTCGTATTTGACCAACTTGAAGAAGAGGGAGATTCTAAGCGCGTTTACACGACCTACAAGACAATGTATCAAGATGTCAGCGAAGGTGATCAAATCCTATTGGATGACGGAAAAATGGAGGTTTTGGTCACTGCAATTGAAGGGACTAAAGTAGTCACGGAAGTCATCACTGGGGGAATTCTTAAAAATAAGAAAGGCATGAATTTGCCAGGTGTTAAAATTGGTCTGCCGCCCTTGACGCAAAAAGACATGGAAGATGTGGCATTTGGCTGCGAATTGGACATTGATTTTATGGCTATAAGCTTTGTTCAACGCGCCGCAGATGTTGAGCTTCTAAGAAATATTCTTCGCAAGAACAAGAGAGATGATGTTCAGATTATTTCTAAAATTGAGAAGCCTGTTGCTGTGCAGGATATTGAGAAAATTATTGCCTCTTCGGATGGGATAATGATTGCAAGAGGTGACCTTGGGGTGGAGCTCTCTCCTGAAAAAGTTCCCATGGTTCAGAAACGCATTTGTGAGTTATGCAACAAAATGGGAAGACCTGTAATTACGGCAACCCAGATGTTGGATAGTATGGAGAGAAATCCAAAGCCTACGCGCGCCGAAGCTTCTGATGTGGCAAACGCTATTTTAGACGGGACTGATGCAGTTATGCTAAGTGGCGAGACTGCCACGGGTAAATATCCCGTTCGAGCTGTAGAGATGATGCGGAAAATTATATTAGAAACTGAGCGTGAAATGGGTTATAGCATTCGACATTGGACTTTTTTCGAATTTCCTGAGGAAGCGAACATTAATGAGGCTATCTCTTATTCGGCTTGTCAAATATCAAAGGCTATTTCGGCTCAATTAATTTGCTGCTTTACTTCAGAGGGTAAACAACCTCGTAGAATATCGAAATTCCGACCAGAACAGCCGGTTGTGGGGGTAACCTACGAAGACCGAGTTGCTAATCGGATCAGTTTGTATTGGGGAGTGGTTGCTATAACGGTCAAAGGGGCGGATATCCTTGATGATGAGATTATCGCGGCTGAGCAGGAGTTAATTAGCCGTCAATGGGCCGTAGAAGGTGATAAAGTCGTTATTACTTCAGGTATTCCGATCCATATATCCGGTAGTACAAACGTTGTTAAGGTTCATAAAATGTCGGATTTAAGTTGTTTAGAGAAAAGTTATCGCGTAGGTCAGTAAACCCTGTTTTTATTAATTTTTTTTAGACATTGAAATTTCTTGCAGTCTGGGTGAAAACCTATATAATGCTTGTTCTCTGACTTAGCCACTTTATCATTTGTGTTGCAGGTATTGTTGTCAATTCTTTAATGCATTGGTGCCTTTCGTGGTACAAATGCAGGTGATATGTTTTAAGTTTCAGAGCAGCAAGTTGGGACCTCTGGCACTCGTTTTAAAATATGAGAGAGGACTGCGGTCTCAAACCTAAGGAGATAGGAAATGAGAAAAGATATCCATCCTAAGACATATATGGCTAAATTTCGTTGTGCTTGTGGTAACGAGTTTGAGGCTATCTCGTGTATGGAGGTAGTAAGTTTAGACATTTGCAGTGCATGCCACCCATTTTACACTGGCAAGCAAAAGATGATTGACCTTGCTGGTCGCGTGGACCGCTTCAATAAGCGCTACGCCAACGTCAAAAAGTAAGTAAAATTAATAATGGGCTTCAGAACAGAGTTCTGGGGCCCTTTTTTCGTTTGTAGCTATAGTTTTAAGTCATTATTTGACACATAGCTAGAGCAGGATTATAGTTCAGCCATGAACGTCAAGTTAACAGGTCTTATCCTAGTCGTTACGATTTTGTTTTTTTTAGTTGTAGGGATGGATATTTTCATTAGCCAGAGTCGCTCTTTTAAAAAAATCGAACTTCAGGAGCCGCCTGATTCCGTAAAATCACAGATTAGTAGAGAAGAAAAGAAGGGTCGGAGGTTTTCCTTACCTGCCCCTTTGCCAATGGGTAATTCTGCTGCTGAGCAGCGATATACGGCAGCTTTGGATTATTTACGAAGGCGCGAAATAGATCGAAATGAGAGGCGATACCAAAAAGAGAGAATTAGGGCTTTTATGAAGAGTCCGGCTGGAGAATCGTTATTATTGGGTTTAAATTTTCTTTCCGATGGTCAGCAGGAAAAAGCTAGATCGCATATTTCCGAAGCACTGGGTATGCACGGAAACTATGACTTCGCAGATTACGTAATGATGCTTAAAGGGTTATTGCATACCTATGTAAGAAGTAGTGATCGCGATGATATTGATAAAGCTGTGATGTCTTACTTGAGTTTAATAAAGAATAATTACACGAATACTAGTTTT
>CAZYUV010000051.1:0-15443 GCA_964650625.1 uncultured bacterium | reverse complement strand
CGACTGATCTGCAAAACAGCATCACTTAAAAATTGATCTAATCTTGACGTTGTGTGTACCTCAAGTTCAAAAACCTCATTGCCGTCTTTGTCCACAATAGGATTCATCTATCAGGTGCAACCTTATTATCGTCATAAGGCAGTTTTAACCCCTTACCAGGCCCAAAAGTCATGTAAGAGTGAAGACAGATTCCAGCAAAAAGAATAAGTACTGAAATTGTTTGAGAAGTTGACAACTGACTCACACCAAGAATTGTTCCCCTCGGATCATCTCTGAATAACTCAATAATAAATCTGAATAGACTATAAATGTAGCAATATACGATGGTAACCGTTGCAGGTTTTTTAGCTTTTTTGAGAACAAAAATCAGAAGAATAAATATAAGTGCATTACCCATACTTGACATCATTTGTACAGGGTAACGTATACCATCAAGATGAGGAAATTGATGACCTAAACTCAACCACGCTGATCCAAAGGGGACAATTTTTCCATAGCAACAACCATAGAAGAAACAACCCACACGACCTATAGCATGACCTAATGAGACAGACATTACTGCAACATCAAGCATCGCGAGAATGGACATACCTCGTAGCCACCAATAGCCTATTCCGCCGCACACTCCGCCGATAAGTCCCCCATAAAATACCAATCCCCCCTGCCAAACCTTAAAAACATCCCAATAACTGTCTGCAAAAAATTGATCCCAATATACGTAAACGTATGCGCTCCTAGCGCCTAGAATAGCTGATAAAATTGAAACAACCGCCAAATTGAGAATCATCTCTTCATCGAAACCGCGACGAGTGCCGATCCTCACTGCCCATTGAACAGAAAAATAGAATGCCATGGCCAGAAATACACCATACGTGTATATCTCAACAGGACCAAAACTAATTAATATGGGATACATCTTAATCCTCGAGCTTACGGCGGCTCAAATCTCTCAATAAATCTAAAATAATGAAGCCCACCCCAACATTAATTATCACATCTGCGAAATTGAAGACTGGCCAACTCCAATCCTGATAGTATATAAGCACATAATCAATAACATAATTGTATTGAACTCGGTCAATCATATTACCCACTGCACCCGATAGAATTAACACTAAGCCCCAACTCACAAGAAGGTCTTCCTGACGATATATTGCTAGGTACACCAATATAACTACTCCAGTGATTAAAGCAATCAGAACGAAAAGTAATACCTTGCCCTTTAATAGACCAAAGGCTGCACCAGGATTATGAACTAGTGTAAGCGACAAAAAACCATCGATCACACTTATAGACTTACCGTTCGCTAATGCCCGAGAGTAATATTGCTTAAGAACAAAGTCTAAAATCAATGTAAACCAAAATGTCACGAACATATGATTTTTTCTAAGGACTTTCAGAGGGTTAGTTATGATCGCGAAGGGCATGTAAAAAATACCCATTAAGAAAGCTACCAAATACCATTGAAACCAAATCAAGTATTCCTTAACACCAAATTTAACATCGATTTTTGTTTTATTATGTAAACACTTCATAGAATACCTTGAACTATTGAGCTAAAAATCGTGCTGTCAAAAGATAATTATCAAGATCTTGGGCCAATTTCAACCATTTATCTTTTGTTTCTGAAGCAGAAAAATCACTCATTTTTTTAGCTGCTGCACTAACAGGACTTTGACGCCTTTCGGTCATTCCTCTGGCAATCAAAGATTCACAGATGTATGGAACCAATCCTTTGTATTGACCAACTTTCAAATATACATTTTCAGCTTCTGAAAAACGCCCTGTTATTTGTAACAGAATGCCGTATCTTAAACTTGCCTCGAAATCTCCTGGGGCCTTCAACATTACCTCTCGGTACAAATCAGTCAACGTTTCGATAACACGATTCTTTGGCATTCGTATTGGTTGGCTTAATTGATTTAGCTGGTCTTTTAACATTGAAAAGTTACCTTGATGGAAAAATAAATGAAAATTTATTAAAGCTAATAACTCTCTAGATCCCTGGAATGTTTGGAGTAAATCTAAAAAAGGCTTCATCTTTGAATACTCACCCTTCACAAGGTATATAGATAGAAGTCCAAAGTAAGCCTCCTCAAAATCTACTTTGGAACTTATGGCATCTAGAAGACTTACTTCAGCATTTTTAAAATTTCCATACCTAAGAGATTGGATAGCTTCTCCGAAGTTTATATTAGCTTTCTCGGAATTAATTACTGCTAACTTTCTGTTACTTTCTTGAAGACGCTTGGAACGGGCTCTACTATCTTCTAAATAGTGCTGTTCTTCAGAAGTTCTGCGCTCCAAGAAAACATCATATGATGACTTTATAGGTGCAGTATTACCTTTACCTATAATCTCATCAAGCTGATTCCACCGACTCACAAAGGTCGCCTTCTTCCGAATACCTGGATGAGACACATTCCTCGCATTACGAATATTCTTTTTCGTTTTAGCATTTTTCACAAAAGCTAGCTCAGATTCACTAATCGGTTTCTTTTTCCAAGCACGAGGTGCATCAGGTTTCAAAGCTTCTGTGCCAATTTTATACAGATCTAAAGTCTCAATATATCGATAATTAGCCAACGTCAAAAGGCCTCTCGCCTGATTAACTAATTTATTATTTCTAGTCAAAACTCCTTGGCGATATAAAATCATTGCTTGCAAACGGATTAACGAATCCTTATACGGTCCGGCTCGAGGGTTACTTGAAACACCATTTGATTCTAGAGTCTTTAATGCATCATCATTATTAAATTGATGAATTTGAAGTAAAACATAATGATACAAAGCCCATTGATCACTAGGATTCAAATCTAAATACTTTTTCATCTCTTTAACCAATTTATCTACGTTGCCTGATAGCTTTATTAATGGAGAAACCCGTCTCATTCTCTCCCAGTAAATTACACATTGGTCAAGGCGCCCCATGCGAAATGACAACTCTGCGACGCTATTCAAAGCTGGATAATACAATGGATTTAAGGCGATAACATCCTCGAGGACTTCCATTGCTAAATCTTCTCTATTTAACAAAATATAAAGAATTGAAAGCAGATGATATAACTCGTAATTTTTAGGATCCTTCTTGATTCGACTTTGTAAGCGCTTAATTATTGCCTGAGTTTTACCTTGGCGAATTTTTGCGAAAGAAAGAGCCATTTCACGATTGGACTCTACTCTATTCAAAAATATAGCAATATCAGAAAATTCCTCTGGTATTTCTTTCAAAGACAAAGTCAACTTACGGCTGGTTTTAACTTTACTCAGTAAATGACTAGCAAATCCAGTGATTGCCGAATTGTCCTTGCCGCTAGTACTTGCTCGCCTTAGTGCATTCTCAGCTTCTTGGAAAGAACCTAACTTCAACAAAGCAACTGCTCTGAAAAGATGGGCTCTAGAATATTCATAACCCGCACTCAATGCATCGTCAAATTTATGAAGACCGAATCTTGGAAGACCTGCCCTTAGATAAGACATTCCAAGTCTATAATGATGTTCAGCATGCAAAGGACTTTTCTCTATCGCCAACTGGAAAGCTCCGATGGCTTTTTGATAATCAGACCGCTGGTATTCGTACCAACCACGAGCCCCCAAAACTCTGTGATCTTTTGGCGCCAAAGATTCTAACTTACGTATTTTTTTAAGGGCTGCCGTAAAATCTTTGGATACACAGTCATAGTAAGTTAAAGCAATCATCGTAGGTAAATGATTATTATCAATTTTCAAACCACGTGAATAGTAGTACTTAGCCTGCTGCGCATTTCCTAAAGCTTGATTGGCACGACCTAACAAAAAATATATATCCAATACATTAGGATTATCACTTAATAAAGGTTCGAACATTCTAATTAACTTAAGCTGTTTGCCAGATTTTAGCCACTGATAACCAATGGATACCAATTCGCCCATATCAAGTAGATCTTGTCTTTGTTCAACACTCAAGTTTTGAAAAAATTCATCGCGTTTTTTACTTCTTAGATCCTGATTTTTTATAGCCTGAATAGCCTGTTCGGAAAATATTTTATCGATCCATTCTAATGAGTTAATGTGTAAACTGCTGGTTTTCTTCGTATTCTGCAAGACCTTTCGAAAACCAGTCATTGCTTTCTCCAGAGATTTTTCTTCTACATTTATGAGCCCAATCCTATACCAAGCAATGGAGTCACTGGGGTCACGCTCGACCGCAGATTTAAGAATATCTAAAGCCTTCTGGAAATGTTTTTCTCTGAATAGAATTTCTCCTTTACGAGTTAAAAGTTTAGACACTAGCCTTTCAAAGTGTTCTCGAGTATTCGCGAATTTTTGAGCATCGTCCAAATCGCCAGACCCTATTTTTTTCGAAGTAATTTTCTTAAAATATTCTGCCATTTGGCGCGTATTACCTAATATTGAATTAACTGATTTTAAAGTTGACTCATAACGGCGCTTTTCCAAATAGATTTTATTTTTATTGAAGGAGAAACTGTAACAGCCTGGAAATTTTTTTTCTAAACTTTCGAATAGATCAAAAGCAAGTACAAACTTCTTTTGCAAGTACCAGGTTATACCTAAAAAGTTTTCTGTCTCAGCCAATTCTTGTTTGGATTTTAGCAAACGAAAACCCACTTCTACCCTTTCCTTAGCAGAGTTTTTAGTGGAAAAAGACCTTGAAATGGAAGTAACTTTCTTTTCTAATAATTTTCTCAGACTAATGAGGTCTTCTTCTGCCGCCGCATAATCTTTCATTCTTTTCGCAATGCGAATTCTCCATCTGTAGGCCTCAATTTTGGTATCTCGGTCAGAACTTTTACCGATAACCTCACTTATCCTTGAAAACGCTGCACTATTTTCTCCAAGTTTTTCATAGGCATGGGTCAAATTCATTAGAAGATATAAATTGTCGGGCTGTTCAATTTCCTCCTTCTGCAAATGAATTATTGCCTTATCATAAAGACCTCGTCGAAAATAATTCTTGATATACATACGCCTGGGATTTGAAATACCCCACAAATTCAATTGATACTTGGATTGATCGAAAAAATCGTCCTGAAAAACATCAAATGGATTATCACTCAATAGCTTGACTCGCCTAATATCAAACAACCAGTCATTCTCCAGAGGTTTAGAGGTCGCCAATGAATACTCCTGGGAGTATTTTAACCAATCCGAACTTCCTACAGGACTCCGTGTAATGTTTTCAATTAATTCTAATTTGACACCTATTGAAGAGTACGAATAATTAAGAATGATCGCTGATATTAAAAACAATCGTATGATTAAACTTGGAGACATAAAGTAAATATCGACACTTTTTATTCAAAACAATCTTCTTTTGTGCGATTTTGCTATTGATTTAACAAGTATAATAGGCACGTGCTTATCAATGATATTTTTTGGATACATCTAGTCGTAATGGGACTCGTTCTTTTGGCCTTTCACTGGGAATGGCGAGACAAGTCCGAAGTCAAGCACGACTTGCCTGAATTAAGCGAGATTGAACGACGTAGATGGATAGCAAAGATGAAACTAGCTCAAAAGAGAGCTTCAGATAATGATCTGCATTTCTTAGCAAACTGCTTGGATCATCCACAAGAAGAGATCGCGAAATTAGCATCCTCTCACCTTTCTGAGAATGGTAGTGAACGCGCTCTAGATATTTTACTAAATAAGATTTATCAGCTTGATGTCCAAATCGAACACAAACAAAAACTACTCAAGAAAGATTTTGAAGACGGTTTTCATGCCCGATTAGTTAAAGAAAAGCCTGAGCAAATAAACAATCCTGTTGGCTACAGTTGTGGACAAATTCATGCCAAACTCGTTTGTGGAAACTATAAATTGCTCGAACCATACCGTTCGGGCCCTTCACAAAGTTTTGAAGGCGAAGAATTGCGCCATTTGCTGGTCAGAATGATCGAAGACAAGCAGGCATCTTTTGATCATCGTAGCTGGGCTCTACTTTCACTTAGCGCATTTCATGAACCTCCCGACCAAAGATTAATAGATTCTTGCTTGCAAGTCCGTAAACAGAGTCTTAAAATCGCAGCGATTCAATTAGTTGGGTATTTCAAATTAGAGCATTTCCGCTCTCGACTTGAAGTGGAAATTATGAGTCGTGACCCGGCTATAAGTATTGAAGCGATGTATAGTTTATTACAAATGCGCTGCACTGAGAGCCTTTCAAAGATAGAGCATATGACTCAATACGGACACGGAATGGTTAAAGAGGCTGCTAAGTACGTATGTCGACAACTACGCAACCCACGCGCCTGAACATGTTACAATCCCAATCATGACCTTTAGAACTATTGTACTTATTTGGTTTCTATTAGTGAATTGCAACCCGAACTGGTGTTCTGCATATATTTTTGTCGAAGATACAGGTTCAATAGGTAGCCTTAAAGGACTCTTAAAGGAAAATCTGCTCAGCAATGATATTGAAATACTAGGATATACACCAAAAAGCCTGAATGTGGTTTTAAATAAAACTAACAAACTACAAACATCTGTGGCTTGGCTACTCCGAGAAGGCTTCGAATCAGAAGCGCTAATTGTAAGTCGCTGTGGACACTTTGAACACAACCAGTATATCGAAGACTTGGTCAGAACTCTCATTGAGAAAAAATCAAAAATGCCCAGACTATATATAGGCTGGATACCTTACAAACAACTTGGACAAGTAACCAGTCAATGCATTTTATTAGATGTACCACAAACATTTGATTTGGCATCCCTAGCATTAGAACTCGCTGGACTCTTTGGCTCTCAAACCGAATTTATTGATAAAGAGATTGCCAAAACATCCGTACCTAGCAGTTCTATAGCGACGGTATCGGTAGAAAATGAGATTCAAGAGTCTAAAAAAATACCCATGAAATGGGGGCAATTTCCGAAAATCAATCCGAAAGACAATCGAGAATCCCTAAGCGTCTCCGTCCAAAAGTTAGCCTACGACCCAGATGAGGATCTTTTCCTAAATCCTTTCGTAAATACGTCATCAGATCCCATCACAGAAAATATTACAGAAAGTCTTCAAATTACGGTTGACGAAAATCTCTCTAAAAAGATCGACATAGTTACTACAGAAACAGCTTCATTGAGTAATGAAACTGTGGATCCTAAAAGCCTAAACATTCTTGTTAAGACTCCTGGAAATATGCAAAACCTGATTGAGTCGAATCCGAATTCAAAACCCAAGGTTTTGCAATTATCAGGCTTTCAAGCAACACTTATTGAAACATCAGCTAACAAAATCCTAACGAGATCAGAAACTGTTACGAAAATAATGACATCTGCAATTCAAAAAACTGAAATTCAAACCATGTTCGATCAAGACTCACAATCTAATCTAGCTTCCTTGAAAGCTTTGTATTTAACAACAAGCATAAAGCTTCCACTCAAATCTAAAATACTGCAGCCTGTAAAAAACATCTCTAAAACAGTTAATAATCGGCAATATCAACCTATCCCATCCGAACAAAGTGATGTGGACAAAAAAAATCTCATAAAAGAATTAAAATCAGATTTTCGTAAAGAACTACTGGATCAATTTAGAAAAGACAGGGGTCGCCAAACCCCAGAATGGCTTTTTGAAGAATGAAACCTCGACTTAAATATAAACGTTCTCCATCAAGCACTAACAGTTCGCCACTGTTTAAAGGATTATTACTACTGTATGCCATTTGCACTACAATCGCCATTTTTCTTCTGGTTGGCTCTATTGAAACCATTACCCAAGACAATCAAATTCAAGGGAAGTCTGGCGAGGTTTTAGCTAACAAAAATACAAACTTATCAACTACATCTTCACGCAAAACAACTACAAATACTGCAATTACTCCTCGAATAAGTCATCTCCACTTATTTCAGGCACATAGTCAAGCACCTTTTATCATCCGCACTGTGGCTCTTATGAATTCAAACTTGTTGGACATGGGGCAAGAGCTTAAACTGATTAACGATATAGTACGTAAAACGAAAATACCTTCAAGGATGGCCAACCCACCTTTTATTCCAGTTCGTAGTATCTTTAGAAAACAAGATGCTCTAATAGTAGACTTTCATCCCGATATGTTGACATTAGTTGATGGTAAAACTGTATCGCACATACAAAATACCTACGTTTTAGTTCATAGTCTTTTAGAGTTCTCACAAATGCGAAAAGTAATTTTTCTTTTCGATGGCGGTAGAGCTGCACCTTCTCAATCAAACATTAATTTTAAACAAGGTTTGATAGCAAATCCGCATATTGTTAAAGGAACCGGAGTATGAAGCCGATTTTGTTGATTTTTTTATGTTATTTAACTTCGTATTCAGAAGTTCCATTTCAAATTTCGCACTCTAAAGATGAGCTTATTCTTAAACAAGAAGAAACTACCACAGGGAAACTATTTATTGATTTTTATGAACAAAACCGAAAGTTATCAGAGCACTCCTATTCAGCATTTTTACCTAGCCCTGAAAATGTAAAGATTGATTTACCAAAAAATCCCCCCAACAACTTCACAGAACTTTCTGCCTTAATCACAGTTTTAAATGTCAATTATGAACTGGAAGAGTCCAAACTTATGTTTGGAAGTGGTCCTGGACAGTTTCGAGAAGGTGTTAGCATTCGAGGTGATAGTTTCAATCAAATATATTTGGTAGATACAGCTCAGGAAGCAGTACTGAAATTTAATGAAAAACTACAGTTTCTAGGTAAATTCGGAAGCTTTAACATTGATGAATCAGATTCATTTGAAAATGATTTCGCAAATATCGAAGAAGGTCAATTTGATGGAATAAATGATCTAATAGCTGGTCCGAGATTGACAACGTTTATTAGTGATTCAAGAAATCAAAGAATTGTTGAGGTAGATAGTTCAGGCAATTTTGTGCGTGAATTCAAACCTCGAGATGGATTCGATGAACCTACAAAACTGCAAGCCAACCGACGCAACGAAATTTTGGTTTTAGACTCTGAAAAGGAACGTATTGTTGTGTTTAATAACTTTGGTAGTCAAGTCTTTAGCATAGGAGGCTACGGTACCGGAGATCACCGCTTTGTTAAGCTGGTAGATTTTTTAGTGGATTTCGAAGACAACTTGGTATGTCTAGACCAACTAGAGAAGGTTTCGTTGATTAAAAAATATTCACGAAATGGTCGCCTTTTAAAAAAACGAACTGTACAAGGAAGGTATGAAATAATTGCTCGAGATTACTGGGGACATATACTTCTATTGGGAGAATCAGAATTAAAAATATTAGATTCGCAATTAAGATCAGTAAAACAACTATTCAATAAACCAAAACATTTGCTTAACGCGGCATCCATAACTCACATGGATAACAAGAAGCTCTACAGCCTACATAACAATCCTGCGATGGTAAAAGTCTTTAATCCTCGTTTAACTTTATTGCAATCGAAAATTAGTCTAAGAAAAAAGTAAGCATCAACAATCAAAAGACAAAACATTGTTGATATATATCAACTTTGTTATGATGACGGCCTTAAAGTGCTCAATGGAAGGCTTCTCGTTAAGGTGTAATGTGTCAAAAACAAATTGTTTGTGCCTGTTATTTTGCATACTGTTTATTCTGCCTGGATTAATGGGCTGTCGTCAAAAGCCCCGACAGAGTGCCAAATTGCCCGTAAAGTTCGATCCTAAGCTAAGTGCTGAAGAGAGAGTAGAAAGCTTGTATCAACTGGGAGTCATCGCTGGCACAACTGGAAAATTGGATTTAGCGGAACAGCAGTTTCGACTTGTACTTAAAGAAAACCCAAAACACCTAGAGGCAAACCATGATTTAGGTTTAGTATTCGCTAGGAAAGGAAAGATTCGTCAAGCCATCGAATATTTCCAAAGGAGTTTAGAGATTAATCCGAATTTTTCGGAGGCTTATTTCAACCTTGCTATTTCATATCACAACATGGGGCAGGTAGAGATGGGGGAAGGATATTTGGATCGTACTTTAGAGTTGTCTCCAACTCACAAGAAGGCTTTGATCGCAAAAGCTCGACTGGCTATGCGCAAAGGGCAAATGCGAACCGCTACTAAGTTATATGCGCACTACGTCAAAAATTACCCCACTGACATGGAGATAAGAGCCATATTGGGGAATCTGTATTTTCAACAAGGTCTCGATGAAAACGCAAAATTTGAACTTTTAAAAGCTGTCAAACGTTCCCCAACATCAAAAGTCTTATATCACCTCGGGGTTATTTATCATCGTCGAAATGAGCTTAAAAAAGCACAGAAGTTTTATGATAAAGCCTTGCAAAAAGATCCCAATCACGTGGATTGCTTGGTAAGTATGGGAGAACTGTTCGAACGCGTGGGGCAGACACGCAGAGCACTTCTTCATTTTGAAAGAGCTTACGGCCTCGAACCAGATAATCCATATATTCGCAAAAAAGTAGTTAAATTACGTCGTAGTTGAGTGATATGGTGAGCACCTATGATAATTACAAATCAGCGTATATAGCCATATTAGGCCTACCCAACGCGGGAAAATCTACTTTACTAAATTCACTCGTCGAAAAAGAGTTATGCATAACATCAGAAAGGCCGCAAACTACTCGAAATAGTATACTCGGAATTAGACATTCTAAAAATTATCAAATGTTGTTTCTAGACACACCCGGATGGCATCAGGGCAAGCTCAAAATAGATCATTTTTTTCGCCATCAAGTGGAGCAGAGCATAGCAGATGCTGACTTCATTCTTTTTGTCATAGATGCCCGCCATCCAAAGGGGCAAAAAAACCGAGAATTCCTAGAGTTTCTAACTAAGAAAAGTTCCAAACCTGTGATTTTAGTATTGACCAAAATCGATTCCATTAAGCAATCTGCGCTTATCCCCCTGATGCATAACTTGCATTCCGAATTTAATGAAATTAAAGAATTGATACCAGTCTCGGCTCAAGAAAATCAAAATATTGAGTCCTTAATTAATCTGCTTCTGGATAATATGAAGCCCGGACCCCCCTATTACCCTCCCGAATGTTTTACTGATAAATCTACGTCCTTTATATTAGGTGAATTTACTCGCGAATATCTATTTAGAAATCTAGAACAAGAGGTTCCTTTCTCTTGCGCAACTGTTGTTGAGGAATTTAAAGAAAATGAAAATCAAATTGAAGCACAAATTTCTATATATGTTGAAAGAAAAGGCCAAAAACTAATTCTTCTTGGACCAGCAGGAGCCTTGATTCGTGAGATCAAATCAAAAACTATCCAAAAAGCACGGAAATTTTTCAAGAAAAAAATAAATCTCCAAATTTGGGTCAAAGTAAAGGCTAAATGGAGGCAAGATGCAACTATCTTGTCACAAATTGGATATAAACTTGGCTAAAAAACACTTCATTTGTTGCAGTAATACGGGCTTTTTGGTATTTATTTAGCCTTATGTCAAAACTACCTCCGTTCCTCAAAAATGTTTATCTCAGTGGATTTCAGAGAGATGGTCTTATCACCGTATTAGTAGATGATCAAGAAGAGGTTGATTACAAAAGGTTTCGTAGCAACTCATATATATTTAATAATCCTCTTGTCAAACTACGATTCGAATTTGCTGAAGAACCCAAGGATTTTCAAATAGAAGGAAGATTTGGTGATAATCCAATTCGAGTCGTAAAACCTAGAGGTGATAAGGGTGAGGAAATAGTAGAAACCGGCACTGAACGAATTCGAACTAGCCCTCTACATAGAGGTAAAAATGTTTTTCGAATTTCTACAGACGATGGTCAGTTCTGGGATCTAGTTATCTATCACAAAACAGTTATAAGAGATTGGATTGAGGGACTTGCCAGAGCGGTCATATTAATAGTGGGCCTCAATACTTTTGTTATCCAAGGCTCTTATATCCCCTCTGCCTCGATGATGAATACGCTTGTTGAAGGGGATTACATTTGGGTTAACAAGGCAGCGTACCTACTCTCCGAACCTCAGAGAGGTGATGTAGTCGTTTTCAACTTCCCTCTAGATCCAACCCGAGACTTTATAAAAAGATTAATTGGGATACCCGGCGACAAAATAAAAATTAAAAATAAAAAACTAATCCTTAATGGAAAAGTAATGCAAGAAAACTTTATTCTTCAAGATTACGCTCTGGTTCTTGCAGATCCAAAATTACAAAAAGAATCAAATCTACCCCCTCCAGCTATGGTAGAAATGCCAATAGAGCTTTTGTTTTCAGATGGCCTTAATAAGGTGTTACCGGCTGATTCTTACATCGTTGAGTGGAAACCCGATTTACTGCTTTCAAAAGAGAACCCCTTTATCGCAATGAATCCCGAATCTAACATGGGTGATAACATCGATATAAAAGAACGTGCTCCAGGGAAAAGTCGATATTCTACTCCATTAAAAATTTTAGCTACGGGTAAGCATGAAATGCCTCTGAAATTAATGGAAACTGGACTGATGATTGACAACAAACTTGTAGCCTTTGGTAACTTTAAAGTATTTCAAAGGATTGATAAAGCTCCCTTAAACCAAGATTACATTCATCCGGCTAACTCCATGGAAGAACTTACGGTACCCGATAATAATTATTTTGTTATGGGTGACAATCGTGATAATTCTCAGGATTCCAGATTTTGGGGATTTGTAGATCGTTCAAATCTAAAAGGAAGGGCTTTCTTCCTCTACTTTCCATTCGGCAGGATGAAATCTATCAAACGCCGATTCGGTCAGTCCATTGATAGTGGAATTCAATAAACAGTAATGAACGTCTTTAAATTACTAGTGCTTGGCTTTCTAGCTAATCTAATTTTAAACTCTACATGGTCATCCGCCACAGATTTTATTGAATATAAAAAGCGTTACGCGCCCAAGTCAAACGCAATGATACCACCAGATAAAGCTACATTAAAAAAGTACGAAAGCATGAGTGGAGCTCAGAGAGCTATTTTCATGGAAAGATACTTTTCAAGCTACAATTATGAAAACGCTCGCAGGAGCATACTAATCCAAGTTGATGAACGGGGCATCGATGCGGTTTTACAAATTTATCCTTTACAGATTGTTAAACAATTTAACAGAATAAAAACTTATGAGGTAATTGTCCCTTATTTCACCAATCCAGATGATTTCGTGGCAGATTTGAAGTCTAGCTTCCCAGGATTGAGCGCAGAAAAAAATATCGAAATTCAAAGTTTTGCCAGTAGCACTATTATCACGGATGCTTTCAAAATTCTGCAATGGGATAGGCTCAAACAATCCATAACTGCAGATTTTGGCTTACCAAATAGAAAAGTTAAAGTTGGGGTCCTAGATACTGGAATAGAGAATCATATCGATTTGCCACCAATTAAGGGAGCTACCAGAGATCTTAATGGCCACGGCACACATGTAGCTGGTTTAATCGGAGCAGTAACTGGCAATCGTCTCGGTGCCGATGGAATAACTTCAGAAGCAATTCTTGCAAATTATCCGGTAATTAGACCCAATGGAAAGGGAAACCTTCTAGATTTAATTTCTGCTTTGATGAAAGCTTGGCGAGAAAATTGCGAAGTTCTGCAATTGAGTATAGGAACTTACGAATATTCACGAATACTATACGATACTCTTACTTTTCTAGCCAAACAAGGCATAGTTTTGGTCGCTGCTGCGGGTAATGATAGTCGAAGCGATCCAGCACTTCCTGCCATGCATCCCCTCGTAATAGGAGTCGGTAGTCATGATTCAAAAAGAAATCAGAGTAAGTTCAGTAACAAAGGTATTAATCAAATAGTGAGTCTTCCAGGTGAGAATATCTTATCAACTCTCCCCAATAATCAATTCGGCCCTATGACAGGTACTAGTATGGCAGCACCGATGCTTAGTGGAATCCTAGTGGAATTGCTCGCTCGTCGTAAAACGAACATTCCAATTAGAAGACTGCTGGATGTTTTCGCTGAACATGCAAAAGAAGTGAATGCAGAAAAACAAACCCAACACTCCCCTTTTGATGGATATGTTTTTGTAAAACTCTATAAACCAATGCATCAATAAAATTTTTGAACTTTTTAGAAAATCAAAGGTCTAATCTCTGATCAAAGATTCCAATGAGAGGTTGTATGTTACAAATTCGGAAATTTATTATCATATTACTACTTGCGAATACGAACCCCCCGGATACCACATATTGCGGTTCGGCAGGAATAAAAAATGGAAGCGTCAGAGGAACCGTTCTGACTAATAACAAAAAAGGACTTTCAGGCGTATCGATTTTGTTAGTAAGAAACGGTACTCCACCTATCATACGAACTACCATTAGTGATTCCAATGGATCTTACGTTTTTAACAACACACCTGTAGGAAAATATTCATTGGGATATTCAAAATTAGGATTCAAATCCATTTTAGCCAACAAAAGTAATCCTGAAATTGAAACTGCACTAGGAAATCATATTCAAACCTATGTGGAAAGTGGTGCCTCTGTAAACGTTCCCCCTGTTGTTTTGGAATCATTAGGCCCATACGGTTTAGCGGTAGTTAACTTGAACCTTATTGACCAGATCACCGGTGAACCCATTAAAAATGCAAACATACACTTAGGAAATCAAGCCATTCAGGATTCACATATCGATGGTAAATTTGATATGAAACTTACTATTCCGCCTTCGGAAAAAAGTTTAGAGCCGATAAACCTCAAAATTTCGGCGCCCGGATTTGATAATCTAGCAGATAAGCTAACTATTGTGCCGCAGCAAGAAAACTCATTTATTATACCCTTGGACCCAATAACAGGAACCATAGAGGGTCACATCGATTTTTCAAGTTTCCCTTTCGCAAATCTTGACTCCATAACCAGTATCACCGTAGCTAATATTCCATCGAAAATACTCAAAGCGAAAATAAAGGCTAATGGTTTCTTCAGTATACAAGTTCCAGTATCTACACAAAAAAATACAAGAAAATTTGATATCAAAATACATACTCGTGGTTTTCAAGCAATGACTATACATTCTGTAGTTGCTCCTGAAGCTGGAGCCAACACTATTCTTCAACCGATCAGATTAACCGCAGTAACAACTCCTGTTCATGGTCAGGTAGTATCTAATAATGGCACCCTTCCCATCGCTTCTGGAATGAATCAAGCCTTCATAAAAGAATTAGGAATCTCAACCAGCATTAATGGTGGAATGTACCGTTTTCAGGCTATTCCCACTGGAATAAATTTAACCGTAACAGTATTTATTATGAACAATCTAGGGCGTATCGAACGAGGGTCCCTCGATTTTCTAACGACTATTAACGGCCAAGGAAATTTTACATTGCCCACAGTGGTAACCAAGCCGATCGACGGTTCAGATGACAATCAACCCTAAATTCCCTTCCTTCAGCTTCCATTCCCAGTTATAATCAGGTCTCCTTTATTCGAGATCAATCACATTAATGAAAGTTATAAATTTCCGTTTAAATAGGGTTAACTACAAGTTGGCCGGAACTTTTCTATTGCTAATGCTGATAACAGCAGCGCCAATAGGATTGTTCT
>CAZYUV010000050.1:0-15460 GCA_964650625.1 uncultured bacterium | reverse complement strand
TGCTCTTTGGTCTTTTACGGCGAGCCTCAATGGCCAGATTTTTGAGCATCATATTTAAAGCTGTTTTGCTTGAACGATAACCGTACCAACCTCCTAGGCGATTATCTGAAATGCTGGAGACACGCGCCGAGAAAGCGCAAAAGATACTGCGATGATCTTTGGACATTTTAGGTAGAGCATATTTGGCTACAATAGATGGTCCAATAGTATTGACCTGAAAATATCTACTTAGAATTTCTGCATCTAGCTCAGACCACTGTCTTTCTGGACCCCATTCGCCATTACCATGCAGAATGCCTGTACAAATAAGAACTCTTTTAATCGGCACCAAGATTTCTTCAAAGGCTGCCGCAATAGTTTCTGGTTTCTCAAAATCCAAAAGCTTAGAAGGAGCATCCAGACCTTCGGCAGCGCCCCTCGCTAATATTAAAACCTGTTCTCCCCTATCTAATAAAAGAGTAGCAAGCTGTCGTGCGATACCACCTCTTCCAACCACAACATTGATTGCCTCATCTGAATTAGTCATCCAAATATTGTAGCCTTCAACTAATTAATAAAGCTACTCTGTACAATTTTAGTAAGGTTTACACTTGACGCCTTTAAACATCTTCTTAAAATGCGATCAAAATTGAAATTCACAGATCTCATTTTTTTGAGAGATCGGGAGGAAATATCATGACAGGTCGCCGATTTGCCTTAATCGTTTTTATACTAGGCTTCTCATTTAATTCATACGCCAACCAACTTCAACCAGCAGTACAAGCTTATCTGGTGGACCAGCAGATTGAGCGCAGTGCTGCAATCTTACAGCCACCAACCATTAAAGATAATTCTCATCAGACTCAAACAGTACCATCTAGACCAAACTCAACATTCAAGGAAATTGATGATTACAGATTCGGTCAGGGTAACGCTGGAGCTCAAGGTCACCGGGATCAATGGCATCCAGGTGGTAACTACTACAGTGCCGCACAGAAAATTAGGCATGCTACCTATCAATTAACTAATCTTTCATTTTCTGGTCAGATTCAGTTTTCATCATGGCAGGCCCAAAATTATTACCAAATTTCAATGCAACATCTACAAGACGCAGCTCGGATACTTAATAATTCTTATTATGGAAGTAGCCGTGCAGTCAGTATTTTAGATAGCTATCTGCCTTATTTAAGATCCTTGGCCATGCAAGGACATATTCGCTTCTGGGATCACTATGGCCGTCGCCAGTTTCGAGAAAATATGAGACGACTTCGTAACGCACGACAAATGCTTGGAGAAGTCCATATATTTGGTAATTACAGAAATCAAAGATTCGTAAGATAATAAGTTATAAATTGCACCTAGTTCGCGCAGTACTCGGTGCATAAAACAAGGTCCTGGGTCACCTGATCCAGGACTCTTGTTTAATACATTTGGCAACACCCTTACTTGCGATTGCCAAAAAGCACAGTTACTATTGTCAACAGCCGGATACCCATAGGGATTCGAGCATTATGGAAAAATATAAAGGGGTCTTGATCCATGAGACAGGAACCACCAAAGATAGATTATATATTAGTGGGCAACGGCCGCATGGCAGGTCACATACTACGCTACTTTAACTTATTGAACTTAAAAGTTGCCCAATGGAGTCGAGAAGGTTCCGCTTCGCCTAATAAAACTATTGGTACAGCAACATTTCGTCTGCAGACAATAGAGCAGATTAGCGCATATCCGAATACTCCCATTCTAATTGCTGTTTCAGATGATTCAATTCTTTCAATAGTAAATACAATAAATCAGTTTACTAAGAGCCCCCTAATTCACTTTTCTGGAGCCTTAAGTAGTGAGAAATTAAATGGCGCCGCATTCAGTATGCACCCTTTGTACACTTTTAACTACGAACCTATGAGTCTTGCTGAATATGAAAAGATTCCGTTTACTTGTGAACCGAAAGGTCCAGATTTCAAGCAGATATTCCCAGCTTTGAAAAACCCGAATGTAAAAATCCCAAACTCTAATCGGCGCCTTTACCATAGCCTTGCATGTCTGGCCAGCAATCTTCCTGCAATGATCTGGAATCAGTGCGCTGAGATTTCTTCGGACAATTTAAACTTGGACTGGTCAATCTATAGACCGTTGGTTGAACAGACGCTCAGGAATGCCTTCACAAGACCTCAGGATTGTGTTACCGGACCTATTATACGACGTGACTGGAATCTTGTAGATTCACAGTTAGAAGTGCTACCACAGGGCACCGCCACTGAAATGTATGAATTAGTAGCTCGGAACTCAAAGGAATCCCAATGAAAATTCAAGATTTTAATAAAAGATATAATCAGACTGATAAACAAGCCATTACTATGATTACCAGTTACGATGCTTTTTCTGCTAAAACCAGTCATCAGGCTGGCGTAGACTGCCTACTGGTTGGAGATTCAGTTGGTATGGTTGTTTACGGGTTTGATAGCACCTTGCAAGTGACGACGGAAATGATTGCTCGTCATACTGAGGCTGTTCGGCGAGCTGCACCCGACGCTTTCGTGATAGCGGATATGCCATTCATGAGTAATCGAAAGGGTTTTGAAGCATGTATGAATGCAGCTGAAGAACTTATGCGTAGTGGGGCGAATGCCATCAAACTCGAAGGTGCTCGTGGCAATCTTGAATATGTCCGCCACCTAGTAGATTCAGGTATTCCAGTTATGGGTCACTTGGGACTGACACCACAGAGTTTTCAAGTTTTTGGTGGCTTTAAAGTACAAGCCAAAGAGCAAATGGAGCAACAGCGCCTACTCGAAGAAGCGGAACAACTTCAAAGGGCTGGAATTTTTGCTCTTGTCATTGAATGTGTGCCCTCTTCGATCGCAGAGAAGTTAACTCTTAATCTCAAGATACCCACTATTGGAATTGGCGCCGGTGCTGCCTGTGATGGGCAAGTGCTAGTGTGGCATGATTTGCTAGGTTGTAATTCCGGCTTCAAACCAAAGTTTCTTAGACGATATGCTAATCTCGATGGAACAGTGACTGAGGCTATCCAATCTTACGTCAACGAAGTTAAACAAGGACAGTTTCCTTCGAAAATTGAGAGTTACTCTTGAATCTAATTACAGATCCCAAAGAAATGCAGCAATGGTGTAAACAGCAAAGTACTGTTGGCTTTGTACCTACCATGGGAAGTCTGCACGATGGTCATCTCTCCTTGGTAAGAAGAGCCCGCCAAGAAAATGAGAAAGTAGTTGTAAGCATTTATGTGAATCCTACACAGTTCTTACCTGGAGAAGATTTTGCCAGCTATCCTCGAGTACCCGAAGATGATTGTAATCTTTTAAAGAAAATAAGCGATATAGTATTTCTGCCTACTGACAAACTAATGTATCCAATTAATAAAGAGGCCCACAAAGTTTCTGAAAGCAGTTTGTCTTCAAAACTATGCGGAGTTAGTCGCCCTGGACATTTTGATGGTGTACTCCTCGTGGTCATGAAACTTCTGCAATTAGTTCCAGCCACGCGAATCTATATGGGGTTAAAGGATTATCAACAGCAACTACTTATTCATCGCATGATTAATGATTTTTTTGTGCCTACTCAACTGATAGCCTGCCCTACAGTCCGTGAAAGCGATGGACTTGCTCTTTCTTCCAGAAACAAATACCTAGATCAAAAACAAAGGGCTCTGGCGCCAGAGCTGTACACAAAAATTCGCACTTTAGTTTCTTTAGCTCAAAGCCAAGGTTTAGAACAAGCGCAAAATACTATTAAGAGCCAACTTACCAATTTAGGTTTCATAGTAGATTATCTTGAAATTCTAGATGAAAGAACTCTTGAAAAAGTCTCCGATTTGAACTCCCATTCAAGAGTCTTCGTGGCCGCCTATCTTGGAAATACCAGACTAATAGATAATCTGGGAGTCTCAGATGCCTAAGATATTATTGATAGTTAGCGGTAGTGTGGCAGCATGTAAAGTACCGCAGGTAATTTCGCTCCTGAAAGAAGATCCTTCAGTTGAATTGCGCTGCATTTTAACAAGCGGTGGTGCCCGTTTTATTACAGCGGAAACTCTGGCTTGTCTTACGGGCCATAAAGTCTATCAAGATGCCTTTGAGTATCCCGAGGCTTACCTGCATATAGAATTGGCTAGATGGGCAGATTTAATTGTCGCATTGCCAGCCTCGGCATCATTAATTGGCCGCTGGGCCAATGGTCAAGGTCAAGATTTAGCTGGAATGCTTTTTCTGGCAGATGGATTGAAGACCCCCACACTGATAATACCTGCTATGAATTCGGCCATGTGGGAACACCCTGCGACCCAAACGAATTGTGCGCTTCTAAGTCAATGGGGTGTAAACGTAATGTCACCGGCCGATGGAATTCTCGCTTGTGGCGAAAGCGGAACAGGTAGACTCCCAGAACCAATTTGTATCGCTGATACGATTAATGATTACTTCCAATCAGAAAAAGGAAGAGTGTTAGTTACCTACGGTGCCATCTCTGTATCCATCGATACTATGCGGCAGATTAGTAATTTATCTTCTGGGAAAACGGGCAAATTCATAGCTAGTTCACTAGCTCAATCTGGTTATACCGTTGAAGTTCTGCACAGTACATCATCACAAGCAGCAGATGGCTGTAATAACTTAAGTGTCGAAGATTTTCAGGATCTACAATCAAAATTAAACTCAAAACTGGAAATACAAAAGTATAGTGCTATTTTGATGCTCGCAGCAATACCGGATTATGCTCCCCTCTCGGTTGACCTCGGTGAACAAAGCTTTTCCATACAGGATCTTCAAAACACCAAATTACCAAGTAGTGACTCAAAGTCCATGACTATTCATCTAGGACGTACGCCTAAATTGATTGATAACATCAAATTACTGCAGCAGACTACACTTGTGGGTTTCAAGTTCACTGCAGAAGAATCAGAAGGCTTAGATGCTGTTCAATCTTTGATTTCGCATAGTAAAGCAGACTATGTATTCCATAACTGGAAATCTGGCATTAGCGAAACAAGCCATAAATTCTGTCTTTATAATAGTAGCTCTAAATTGTTAGCCAGAGGCGCTAATAAAACGGAATTAACAGCGTCTGTTAAGTCAATTATCAAGGAGAACGATCAATGAAACTTGTACTTGATATAGGCAATACCCACGTTCATGGCGGCGTTTTTGAAAATGGTGCTAGAGAGCCAATGGAGACATTTCGCTTAAAGACCATGGCAGATATGACCGCTGACTCGTTCGGAATCAAGATTTTAGCCTATCTGCAATGTCGAGGAGTCGATCACACCAGAATAAGGGAAATGGGAATTTGCAGCGTGGTACCTTCTTTAAGTGCCGCAGCATCCGAGAGTGCTCTTAAGTTTTTTAATACTAAAAGTTTTGAAATTCTATCCGGTATCAAAACCGGATTGAGAATAAAGATCAAAAACCCTCAGGAGCTTGGAGCTGATCGAGTAGTAAATGCGGCTTATGCATGCCATAGATTTCCCTCCAAAGATATAATAATTGTGGACTTCGGAACTGCCACGACCGTTTGTTGCGTAAATAAAGAAAAGGAATATATGGGCGGTCTGATTATGCCTGGCTTAAAAATCTCGCAACAGACACTCAGCCATAACGCAGCCAAGTTACCCTCATTTGCCATAGCAAAACCGGATTGGCTTCTGGGCAAAAGCACTGTAGAGAGTTTGCAAGCGGGTCTATTTTATTCGCATCTTGGTGCTATTCGACATATCGTGAGTGAGATTCGTTTAGGAATCTTTAACGAACAGGACCCAATCATTATAGGAACCGGCGGTCATGCTGAAGTGGTATGCAATGAACTGCCCTTCGACCTAATGGATAACAACTTCACATTAAAGGGGATCTGCCACTTAATGCATAAAAACCTGAACCTGCAATGAAATCAAATCGCAGAGAATTTTTACAGGCCTAGCGGCGCTCGTGCAATCTGTAATCTTCCTCGAGTGCCAATTGCAATGCTTTACTGGCCACTTTCTGCGAGATTACTGACCCCGATCCATGAGAAAAACCTGGGTTGGATTGCCTCTCGATCTCACACTTACGGATCATATCATTCATTTTTTTAAGAGCTTCTATCTTGTTGCCGCGCCCTTTAAAATAGCGAAAAGCCACCTTCAAATGCTCGGCTACTTCATCATCAGCCAGACCGGAGGAATGCTCACTAAAATCAGCTTGAATTTCGCAAAATGAAGGAGTTACCTCCATAAAAACCATGGGTCTAGCGAAACTTAGTAAATTAGTCTGGGGTTTCAATGCAGACTCATCCCTGTTTGAATTACAAAACGAGTAGCCCGGCTTTTCACTACCTAAATAAAATCCGGCACCCACTTTGATTAACATACCGATCTGAACTACTCTTGCCATAAGCCTCTCGTACAGATTGGGACGATCTCTTTTGCACTCGGACAGGGTAAGACGCGGAGTTTTGCAATTAAACGAGAAATCATCGCGCTGCTCGGTCTCAGATGTTTTTTCGCATCCCCAAGATTTGCTGTGGGTGAGACCCCATTGAATATCTCGAACTAATAGTCTATCTACTTCCAACTGTTTATCAAATGGATAAATTTTGTACCAAGGGTTCAATTGATCGGGGCGAGTTTCATCATCATAATTGACGTAGATAAAATCATGCAATCTACAAGACATATCCGTAAAGTTGATTGGATAGGGCACCTGGTCTTTAGACATTACGGCATTGCCTGGGTGATACGGACCACACCAATTACCATGTACCTGCACACTCCAAATCAAATTGATATTCAATATAGCGATTAAGAATAGACGTACCATTTTCGTATTCTAATAAAATCACGAAATTTTTGCACGTTCCGGTTTATAACAGTTCCAGTTTGAAATAGAGACAGGCAGTAACTTTCTTAAAAAAGCATCTAAGCTATTCATATGACAAACCTAGTTTGGTTAAAAAGAGACCTACGCCTGTTCGATCATGCACCGCTGACTCAAGCCAATTTCTCAGCCTTGCAAAATGACCTCAAACTATTAATCGTGTATATCGTAGAAGACCAATACTGGGAGCTCGAAGAAAATTCATTCAGGCACTGGGAATTCATCAAACAAGCACTTTTTGAAATACGCCAAAAGCTTAAATTGCAAAAGAATCAAAATCTACTTGTTTTACAAGGTGACACAATAGAATGTTTTACCAAATTGCATCGCCAATTCAATTTGAGTGCGGTTTATTCCCATGAGGAAACCGGTATCGATTGGACTTATAAAAGAGATATTGAAGTTGCAAAATTTTTTAGAAAAATGGGGATCCCATGGCACGAGTATTCTAATGGGGGAGTTATAAGAAAGTTGAAGACGCGTGATGATTGGAAGAAATTACAAGAAATTCGTCTAATACAGAGCTGCGTGCAGGAGCCTGAAGCATATGCCAGATCGCCGGAGTATCAAAACCCCGAAGCGACATTAAATGAATTCAAATTGCCTACGGCAAATGTAAGGGAAATACAGAAAGGTGGTCGCAGTAATGGTCTTGAAACACTCAAAAGCTTTTTAAGTCGTAGAGCAAGAAAATATCAAAAGTCTATTTCAAAACCGGGCCTCGCAAGAGATAACTGTTCGCGACTATCACCTCACCTCAGTTTTGGCACCTTGAGCGTTCGGGAAGTTATGCAGGCAACTTGGTCATCCATGCGAGATGCCAAGCATAACAGTGACTGGATTTTGCGGAGAAACTTGGCAGCATTTCAATCTAGGTTGCATTGGCATTGCCATTTTATCCAAAAACTAGAAGACCAACCTCAAATTGAGTTTCAATGCATGCATACTGCCTTTGAGGGTATGCGTGAGCCTTATCACCAGGAAGACAAACTAGAAGGTTGGCGAAATGGCAAAACTGGTTATCCCTTCGTCGATGCATGCATGCGGTCTTTGATACAAACTGGGTATCTCAATTTTAGAATGCGAGCTATGCTCGTAAGCTTTGCCGCTTACCATCTGTTTCTTGATTGGCGCAAATTAAACCCAATACTAGCGGCATTGTTTACTGATTATGAACCAGGAATTCACATCAGCCAGCTTCAGATGCAAAGCGGAGTGACTGGAATCAACGCAATAAGAATATATAACCCAATCAAACAAGGCATAGACCACGATCCTCATGGCGATTTCATTAGAGAGTTCGTACCAGAACTTAGGCATCTTTCCAACGAGGAAATTCACTTACCTAACAATATTTATGCTGAGCCAATTGTAGAATTGAAATCCAGCTTGAAATTTGCGCGAGATGCAATGGCGCAAGTCCGGAAAAGCGACGATTTTAAGACTATCGCCAAAGGTGTTTACAACAAATTGGGTAGTCGTAAACGAAATCCATCTAAACAAAAAAACCGGCAACCTACTTTATTGACTCAAAAACAACTTATGTCTTTCAAAACTAAAAAGTAAACAGACTATACCCTAAGGTTCTTAGATATGAGGAGAATGATTCCGATAATCTCTTATGAACATGCAAGCAAGTATTTCCTTCATAATCCCAACCTTTAACGAGGTCAACTCTATCGGCCCCTGCTTGGATTGCTTACGAAAATTCAGTCAAGAATACCAGGTAGACTATGAGCTAATAGTAGTGGACTCCGGCAGCACCGATGGAACCACTGAGTTTCTTCAAGAATTGCGTGAGAGTACAGATCTTAAGATCATTTTTCAAAAGCAAAGATTGGGAATGGGCGTAGCCCTGAGAGAAGCTTATACAAAAGTAACTAAAGAAGTCATTTGTCATTATGAATGTGATCAACCATTTGATTTAGAGTTCCTGACCGTTGCCTTGAACAACATAGAATCTGAAAATTATGACTTTATTTTAGGTGCCAGAGTTGGAGAGCGTCACTCTCTTATCAGATATCTTTACACAGCTGGTTATCGCCTTTTCATAAATGTTCTATTCGGAGTAAATTATCGAACAATTAATTTTTCTTTTAAGGTGTTTTCAGCCAAATTACTGGATAAAATAAATTTACAGTCAACCGGTTGGTTCATTGATGCTGAGCTTGTAATCGAAGCAACGCGAAAAGGCGCTAAAATAAAAGAAATGCCCGTAGATTATTTAATGCGTTCCGAAGGCCAGTCAACCGTTCGCTGGCAAGATGTTTTTGCCATTATAAATGAGGCCTTGAAATATGCTCGAAATTCAGATTCTTGCAATAGTTTTTCTAATCGTTAACAGAGCTTTTTTCATACCCTTACCGTTGCATGGTGATATAGGTTTTTTCGCCAATTGGGGTCACTTTAGGGAGGAAACCTTAGATCACGACTTGATTCTACACAACGGTGGATTCCGTTCTGCGGCTATTTTCATTTATGCATTGTTCAAAAAAATATTATTTTTCTGCTCTGTGAAAGTTCACTCACGAATTAGTCAGATTGTTTGCCTTTTAATCTCAATACCCGGCTACTGGATTCTATTGCAGAAACTTGGAGTTAGTCCCGAAATCTGCAATGCTTTCTTGATATGTTTTGTTATAGCTGCCTCTACTTACAGTAATGGCAGTGTTTATATTTACACTGTTGAATTATTTGGAATCTGTTTTTTACCTTGGATACTTTTGCTCTACTTCCTATCATTAAACGCCTGGCTTAAATTATCTTTAGCGTTATTTTTAGGATATTTATTCAAGCTTAATGTCGCTATTGAAGTATTACTGGTATTTGCTTGGCTATACTTGCAGGAGGTCTCTTTCTTAATTGCAATAAGTGATGGCCTTCTGGGTGTTGGATTATCCCTACTCGCTTATTCAATATTTCTCCGTAGCTTGGGCATACTAAGATTTAGTTGGCTCGGTTTTAAGGCTTTTTATCGTTCAAGAAATGATAATTGGTACGCATGGAAAAGACTATTATTACCCAGTCTAAAGCAAATTCTTTGGGAAAATTCATCACTACTTTTCCTACTTTTTATTGGTGTATTCGAGTGTATCAATCAAGGGATATGGTGGCCCTTAGCATTCTGGATGTTTGAAATTCTGGGAATTGTTATTCAAAGAGGTTTTTTCCACTACCATTATATTGCACTTACACCCGGTTTAGCTATTTTAGCTGCCTTTGGCCTGGCTAGTTTTGGAGAATGGATGATAAATATAGCGTTACTCTTGTTAGCTGGTTACACAATCCTTCGCTGGAATAAACGTCATCAACAGCAGTGGCCAAAGATATTGGAGCATCAAAAACTATTTAATGAAATAATCGACCAGTTGCCTGGTACTAGATTCGAAAACATTCTCCGAGAAAGTAAAATCGTATGGCATGCTGGCTGGCGTTATCAAATTTACCTGCTATTCAACTGCAGACCATTTTCTACGTTCTTACAGACTGTAAAATTCATGATGGTATTTAAATCTTCTGAAGAACAAGAATTCATGCCAGAATTCAAGAAGGAATTTTGGAAGCGCATGATCGAGCTCACTCCTGATTTACTTATTCTGGAGGAAAATGAATTAATAGATCTGGGTGCTCTGGAAAAACTTGGATTCAAGACTGAGTTTTTAGGTTGCTTTAAAGGTCGACTTAGCTTCTTCAAGCTACATTCAGATCAACTGAACTATGAATGGTATGAACGGAATTATCAAGAAATCTTTGTTAGACCCCCAGGGATATTTGACTGGAATTATTTTAAACGTATGTGTCCTCAGTTTTTAGCACAGAATCAAGGGGAAAAAATCCTACTTCATGGTGCCAACCAAGAATCTCAACAATTAGAAGACTACTTTATAAATAAGGGTTATGAAGTTCGATGGGTTGATGTTGAGGAATTGGCTGAAAATAATCTTTGTGGTCATCTTTACTTAGTTTCAGAAGAACGCAGTATCCCTTTATATAATCGCTATCATCATCTAATACAAAAGAATTTTCGTATATTTAAGTTCAATTGATATGAAAAATTTTGAAGACCTCCTTTATAGCTTTCATGATCGTAGAACTGAAGTTTGCTACAGTTATCGCTACGAGGATCAAATAATTGAAGAAAGCTTTCAAAATTTGTATTCCAAGGTAACTTTCTTTAGAGATCAATTGAGCGATCTTCCTCAAAATTCGGTTGTCTTAATTGCCAGCTCTCAAATGGAAAATCTATTGCCAATATTTCTTGGTGGATTAAGTTTAAACCTTAGACCTGCCTTCGTAGCCTATCCATCCCAGAAGGTTTCAATAGAAGATTATCAATCTAAACTTACACACATATTATCTAACTTTAGCGTAAATCGAGTAATGATTGATTCCAGCGAAACTAAAAATTTCAAAGATATTGATCAAGCCCAAGCAATCATTCCTTTTGAGATCGGGTCCAAATATAATTATGAAAAATTTAGCGTAGCTAACTCCAACCCCTCGTTTATTCAATTCAGTTCAGGCAGCACTGGTGTCCCCAAAGCCATGCAATTCAGTTTTAAGTCTACTATTAAGCATACTGGATATTTACAAGATCGCATCAATATGCAGTCCCAAGACTACCTTTTAAGCTGGTTACCTCTTTATCACGATATGGGTTTAATCGCCGCAACCCTTTACCCACTTTTTCAGGGTAAAAAGTTTCATATGATAAGCCCCTTCCAATGGATCAATACACCTTCACTTTTTTTCACAGATGGCTACAAACTTAAAGCCACGCATTCTTGGATGCCTAATTTTGCTTACGAACTTCTGTCTCAGCGATGCAAAGATATAGTCACTGATTTAAGCTCATGGAGAATGTTAGCTAGCTGCGCCGAACCCGTTATACCTGATACCGTAATCAGATTTTATGAAACTTTCAAAGATCGCGGACTTAGAGCAGATTGCATGGCTGCCACCTATGCTATGGCTGAAAACACTTTCGCTATGACTCACAAAGTTTTTGATATGAAAACTTCGCAACAATTCGTCAGTTTGGATAATGAATCTTACCTTAATAATCAATTTGTTTTAGCAGAGGACACTAAGTCCTCCACCATGTTTGCTTCGTGCGGGACAGCCGTAGGTAATACTCAAATTGAATGCCCAGTTAACTCAATTGGTTCCATAAAAATACGAGGCGAATCGTGTTTATCTAATTACCTTGGTGATAACAAAAAGATAATTGATAAAAATGGATATTTTAATACAGGAGACATTGGCTTTATCTACAATGATGAACTATTCATTTGTGGTCGTGAAAGCGATTTAATGATTGTTAGAGGAGTCAACATCTACCCCCAAAATCTGGAAAGATTGGTTGATCAAGTTCCTGGAATAGTAAAGGGTAGATGTGTAGCGCTATCAGACTGGAACAATGAAGAGTCTACAGAAGAGATAATTATTCTGGCTGAAGTAACGGAATCACAGGATATAGTCTACATTAAAAACGAACTTCGACAAAGAATGCGTGCCTATCTGGATTTTGATATTCGTCGCATAACACTTCTTCCTAGAGGTTGGTTGCGTAAAACTAGTAGTGGAAAAATTGCTCGGAGACCTAATTTAAAAAAATTTCATGAATTCGCCAATAAACCAGTATTAGTCATTGGAGATTCGCACATCTATTCTTGGAATCAATCAGATGATCTCTACAATAACGACAGTACTTCTGAAAACGTCTTCTTAAGACAAATACCAATAATTAGTGCCGAAAACATTCATGCAGATGAACGACTGAATACTATCCGTCAGAACTTAGAAAATCTCCCTGACTTCAGTACAATAGTTCTCTTCATTGGGGAACAAGACATCCGGAATCTAATCCCATTCTGGATGCGCACCCGAGATAAAACTTTATCAGAAGCTACTCGAGAGGTCTTAAACATACATTACCAATGGATCCAAGAATTCAAAACAAAATATGAAAAACTAAACTTTTGTTGGCTTTTACCTCCGCCTCCCGGCGAAGGCTTGAAACCTCATCCACGATTTTTATCACAACAATATCTTAGCAATGATCTCTATTATCATTACCAAGCCGACCAGACTCAAAGAGTCCAGATAGCGAAGCAATACAGAAAATTGTTATCGAGTGGTTCACCCATCCCGGTAATAGATTATTGGGATCATATTGCTGATGATAATCTCGTAGTCAATCCAATCTATATTAGAGATATAAGTCATCTGAAAAATGTACGTCAATTATTTCAGGATCATTTAGAAGCAAAGATAGGCTGTCTTTTCGGACCTCTAAAGAAGTCAATTGATTCTCCAAAAATCACCTTAGTTATAGAAAACATAAATTACGAAATGAAGAAACTTCTTAGCCCATTCCTCAAAAATGAACCAGTGGAAGAGACATTATTACTGGAAGAACTTGATTCTATGGCTATTGTTCGTATTGTTAGTGAATTGCAGTCACTATTTGAGGTGGAAGTGCCCTCACAGTGGATGAACAAAAAAGACTGGGAAACCTTTAAGGGCTTCTGTGAGTGGGTCATGCAGCATAGAGTGGCGCAGACACCTTTTGAAAATTAAAAGACTTCAGTCAGAGTTAATACTATTCACAATTTGTTTCATTCTATGCGAATACAAGTGATCTGAGACTACTTTATTCCTTGCTTTACTCACCATCTTTTGACGCTCTTGGGGTCTTTTCAAAAAGTAGCTAACCTTATCATTCAATTCATCTAAATTAGAATAAGTTGCTACTTCGGTCTCATCAAATATTTCACGTATAGAGGGCTTATATTCACTCAGTTGAAAAGTATATTCCCCTAAACTTTCAAAATTTCTGAAATTAGTTACATTGTCACTTTGACCCATCATGTAAGAACGATGAACTGGATTAATCAATACCTCTACTTGTCCCATGGCTTCAAGCATAGATTTTCCCCAAACCCCACCCATATAGGAACTGTTTAACTCGGGATACATAACAGCAGTATCCGACTCAAAATTGGGAGCCCAAAAACTCAATAATTCCGAGTTGAATGAGCACAGCAATTGCATTCTGTTAGGGTAAATAGTCCCGATAAAACCTATGGGATATCTGTTCTCACGAATTGTCGTATGCACACAAAAATCACTCAATGCTAAGGGTAGATAAAATGCATTAAATCCTTCTTCAATCAGTAAGTTCACGCCGTCAGGGTCAATTAAATAAATATGCGTAAAATGCTTTAAATAATCCGCATAATTCGCGGCTTGCGTACGACCGGGAGACCAGCTCAGCCATATTGCTCGAACACTAAAGTGATTGCTTAATTCTTCCAGTTGAGAAGGGCTAAAGGTAAACAATTCACGCGTGAAAAAAGCATCAAAATTACGGCCCTCGATCCATTTCAAAAAGTCGTTAGTCAAACGACTCACTCTCTCTTGAGCCATCTTAGGTTGATGTCGTTCTAGCTCCAATAACCATTGGCAACCTATTCTTCTAAATTTCCATGGTAAATGAGCAAATGGTAAAGCACGATATTCCGTCACATCATTACCAGCTAAATCTAGTCCATAACTAAAAGTACCCAAACCGTTGTATTCCTGGGAACTAATATAATCGGTCAAGAGATCCTGTTTAAAATGCAAATCCATATACACGTCTGTAGCCTGTAAACTACCGAAGACTAACCAATTCATTTCATGTCACCAGACTTAGATTTATTAATGAATAATCTAAACGTTACTTTAGCTAAAATCTTTAAAGCCAACTTATTCAGTTCAAAACGTAAGATGGATTGAATGGAGTATAGTCGTGGTAAATTAAATAGTCTGCCCTCTACATTAAGCCCATAAATAGGTCCTTTGAAGCAAATGAGATGCCTCCAACAGTTATTGTAATATCTCTTGATATTATAGCCACCGAAGAGAATGACCACACTACTCCAATTAGACTTTTGACGTTTATAATCTGGACTATTCATTTGCTTCAACTTGATCTCTGTAAATTTTGTTTCGGGAAAATTTTCACGCAAAACGGGCCACAGAATATCCCATTGGCTATCATGTAGCTTGAGATCACAGCTAATGCATACAGTATTTTTTTTAGAACTTGTCACCGCTGGTCTTTCACCCTAAACCCTAAGTGTTTAATCGGTTCAAACCACCTCAAAATTCAAGGCTTAGGAATACACTCAAATAATTTATCCACGCAAACGTTTAATTTGATTGATAACCTGCGTGGGTGCTGTACCGCCATAACTTTGCCTTCTATTCAACGAAGTCTGTAAAGAAAGTAAAGTCAAAACTTCATCATCTAAGTCTGGAACCACTGCTCGCATTTGTGAAATGCTCAAATCCTCAAGCATTGTTCCGTTCTGCTCAGCAATATGAACAAGTTTGGCAGCGCAGTGATGAGCCTCTCGAAATGGCATGTTCATCTTTTGGACTAGATAATCAGCAAGATCTGTAGCTGTGGGGAATCCTACCTTGGCGGCCTCCAACATTCGTTGCTTATTAAATTGTGCTCCACGAATCATTCCTGTCATTGCTCTCACAGATAAGCAAAGCTGATCAAATGCATCAAAAACAACTTCCTTATCCTCTTGCATATCTTTACTGTAGGCTAAGGG
>CAZYUV010000049.1:0-15560 GCA_964650625.1 uncultured bacterium | reverse complement strand
CGCGCAGAATTTTGCTCCAAATCTAAACCTAACTTTTGGTTAAGTCTCATAATTATTGGGATTTCCATTCCGATCAACAACCCAATCATTCCTGAGAAAAAGATGAAAAACCACAAACTCTGACGTGGATATATTCCAGTGAGATTATGTATAACAGGGACACTAATCATACACATAAGAGAAAGAAAAATTTCCACGAAGGCGAAATGATCAAAACTTATTTTTTTGAACCAACGTGTTTCAGTAAGATAAGACCCTACGCCCATGGAAAACATCATAATTCCCATTGTATAAAGTAGAGTGGTATTGGTACCGCCCAATAGCATAGTTCCTAAATTGAATAGACTCAACTCGGAAACTATTCCGCAGTACCCAGAGAAAAGTAAGCAAAGCAGTAAGAAGCTTCGCAAACTAGGCTTAAAGGTAATTTTACTCATTTTATTTTATAGGTTGAATACTAATCTTTGGTCGGGAATTATGCACACTAATTGCATTCAGATAGAACGGATAAATTGCCATAAAGATTATTAAGAAAAAGCCTAGTCGAGTACTCAAAAATGATTTTTTTTCTTTATAAAATTTTTGTAGGCTTGGTAACAAAATTAAAAATAAAGGAAAGTGAAATAAATAATTAAGGTATGTGTGATTACCCATTGTCTGAGATCCATAAACTAGTGCGATCAATGGATAGCAATATAGTAGAGATAAATTCAGATCGAATATCCATGATTTGTCTCTAGAAGAGGATTGATTTTCTTGTATTAATAAACAAACTAATACAACAGTAAAACCTATAAATATAACGGGTTGTTGTGTCATCGAGAGTAGTTGATTCTGCAATGCAAAAACTGTTTCCATTAAATCACCAGAGAATAATTGAGGGTGTAAATCACGGAAAGTTTGACTTAAAATTGTTTGATTTTTTTCCCAATAATAAACTAGCCAAAGTAATCCAGGAAGAGCGAAACAAGTGAATAAAAAATAAGCATTTTCACGATCGTTTTTGAAGAATAAATAGCATTGGATCAATAAAAAGGGTATTAACGCAGGCGCCATGAAGCAAAGTGTAATAGCGCAAAGCCCACACACGGGAAGATTGCCTTGTTCCAAGTAGAAAAACTCGCGCGTCCAAAAGAGCCATCCAGATAAAAAGGTTATAACTATTATTTGACTCACACCATGGGTAATAAAAGGTGCAGTTGGAGTCAAGAAAAGAGCAATTACGATTAATAGCTTTCTAAACCATGGGCGGCGAATATATGGAACTAAAAGAGATTCACTTAGTGAAAAACAAATCACTAAACATATAATGACGGTTAAAATTATCAGTAGTGCTGAAATGGAGTTTATTGGTAAGTGTGAAAAAGATGTAATTGATAGCGTTAGAAAACCTGTAAATACTAGGTAGAAATCAGACTCTCGTTTCCAACGTTCAATCATCTTGCTGTGCTCAGTGACAAACTTTAAAATATGCGTTTAAGTTAGAGCGACCAATATCGAAGTTTTTATTGGGAATGTCAATGGTCATAGAGATTAAGTGAGAAGTAATGATTAGAATATATTCATGGAACGTCAACGGTATCAGAGCAGTATTGAAAAAAGGATTTCTAGATTTTATAAACGAACATAGTCCCGATATTTTGTGTTTGCAAGAAACGAAAGCACACCCTAATCAATTACCCGAAGAGTTACTAAATCATAAGGATTATTTTATCTACTATTCCTCTGCGGAAAAAAAAGGATACAGTGGAGTAAGTATGTGGGCACGTAGGAAGCCAAAATTAGTTGAAGAGTATTTTGACTGCTCTAAATTCAATGGAGAAGGTCGGATGATCAAAGCAGATTTTGATGATTTCGTTCTATATAACATATATTTCCCCAACGGCACCTCCGGTCAAGAAAGACTGCAGTATAAAATGGATTTTTACGATTATTTTTTGACAGAGTTGAAAACAGTAGAAGGTCGCCCAGTAATTGTTTGCGGCGATGTTAATACTGCACATACGCCCATGGATCTCAAGAATGCTAAAGCGAATGAGAAAAATTCAGGCTTTTTACCAATGGAAAGAGATTGGATTGATCGCTTACTTAAATCAGGCTATACAGATACCTTTAGATTTTTAAACCCTAAGGAAATTCAATATTCTTGGTGGAGTTATCGTATGGGTGCAAGAAAAAGAAATGTGGGCTGGCGCATCGATTATTTTTTTGCAAATAAACATATTTTACCCAAGGTCAAGAATGCCCAGATACTAGATCAAGTTATGGGTTCTGACCATTGTCCAATCACGTTAAGCCTGGAATTATAATCTTGGGTTTGAGTTGAATCTACTACTTCTTCTATTGCTTATAAATATCAACTGGACTAGTGAATGCTATGTTTGTCACAAAAGTGAAAGATTTCCATTTAAAAATTCTGAGAGCATGCTTAAAAAATGGCTTTCCAGTGGTAAGCAAATTAATCAAAAAGGGCATATTTGGATTCCTAAAGAAAGGCTTATTACTCCATCGTTTAGATCAATCAATTCTTATTCCGAACGGGCTAATTTTTATAGCTCGCTTTCAAAACTAGCACAACATATTGTATACAATGGGGGTTCGAAGACCGATCTTAAAAACTTAAAAAATTTGATGAATCAGGGTATTAAAGAAGTTCCGGTTTTCGAACAGTACTGGAAAGAAGGTTTAGCAATGCTAAATGCCAATCCCACAGAACGTATGCTATGGATAAAACGTTTTCAAGCGTCTCTGGAGCGTCCATTTTTATATCTTTACTTACGCGATGATTTTCGATACGAATTTGAGGCAGAGTCTAAGGTGCAGGTTGGTAAAATCCTATTCTTTTTTGGTGGCTTTAAAAGTGCCTCGAAAGTTGATTTTAGTTTTTTGAATCGTGGTTTTGATGGCCAAAATTACAAAGGTATATTTGAAGGTAAGCATCATCTTAAGCAAAGCCATTTTTGGAGGGCAGATTTTTATATGGACACTCTTGGTGAATTAAAACGACTTAAACCTGTAAATTCTGTAATAACACCTACAATGATTAACATGGCTGGCTTTTTGGCTCGTGGAACACTTGAAGACTTAAATAACCCGACTGGAAAAAAAACGATTTTTTTGGGTCGTCACCGAGGGATTAAGAAAAATAAGCTGGATCTTAAAATGATTATGGAATTGGGAGAAGTATTTTTGAAAGAAGGGAAACCTCTGCTACTCGTTAATTACAAACTCAGTGAAGAGGGAGCTGACCGTGGTGATAATTTTAATTTATCTGGCGACGGACAAGTTACATTAAGTTCAGATGGATTGATGCAGGAAATGGATAGCAACGTGCGTTTTCAGTTAAAATTATTTAAAATAGGTTTGATTAATGGGTTTTCCAAAGATCGTATTCATTTAAAGAAAGTTAGCAGTTACTCAAAGCAGCCCAACTGAGATTAATCAATTTATGCCAACTAAGAATCATCTTGTATTTATTATTCTTGATTCCTGTAGATATGATTCTTTTTTGAAAGCTAAACGATGTTATTTCGATAAAGTAGGTAATTTAGAGAAGAGATTTAGCTATGCTAGTTGGACTGCCCCTAGTCATTATTCGTTATTAATGGGACAGTTGCCGCATAGAAATCAGTCAAATAAGTTGGCGGCTGAAATATATTCAGAAGAGTTTAATTCATGGTCCACAAGATTAGGCTTACGTAATTTACGCGGTCAAAGCTTTTTACCTCATCTTAGTTTACCTGCAGCCTTGGCAGCCCATCATTATTATAGTGAGGCTTTTGTATCAATGCCTATACTTCAGGAACCTTCAGGCTTAGGGCGTCATTTTGATAAATGGAATTTTGTTACTCAAGATTTTAGTTGGATAATTCAACAATTAGATTTTTCTGGACCTCTTCTCAAATTTTATTTTCTCAATTTGTCGGAAACACATTTTCCATATGGTATTAAGGATCCACAACCATATTTACCCGGTTGGAACGGGATTGCTCGAGATGGTTTTAGTTATCAGGGAGATAGTGATTGGCAGGGGCAGTTTTTTGAAAAATCCAGACTAAGAAAATTTCATCAAATGCAAATAGAAGCTGTTGAATCCTGCGATACAATTTTTCTTAAATTATGGACCAAGGCTCCTGACAATACCTATTTCATAATTACTAGTGATCATGGTGAATGCTTTGGAGAGGGGGGCTTTTTTGGGCATGGTCCGATGGTTGATCCAAAGGTTTTTGAAGTTCCATTTTTAGAAGGTCCTAAAAAATTGTAACCTTTGAAGGGTTCCAGTCATCAGAAAATTTGAAATCAAAATTTAGTTAATTAGGGAGAATAAAATGATTCAGGCAAAAATAGTTGGTATTTTGATTTTTACATTACTGGTACAAAATCAAGCTGTTGAAGAGTCTAAAAATAATTTAGAAACAATAGTTGAAACTAAAAGGATAAAGAAAGGGCGTAAGGCTTTAAGAGATAAGAACCCTGAACTTTTCAAGGAGATGAAGCAAAAACGAAAGGAATGGAAGGGTTTAAGTGTCGAAGATCGGCAAGCGGCGCGCTCCGAGTGGTTTAAGAATAATCCTCAAGTACAATCAATTAGAAGATCAAATACAGCCAAGCGAAAATGGCGTTTAAAACTAGGTAAACTTAAAAAGCAAAATCCTGAACTTTATGAAAAATTTCGTACAGAAAAAAATAATTGGAAGAAACTTTCTCCTGAGGAGCGAAAAGCGGCAAGAAAAGCTTTTATGGAAGCTAATCCCGAAGTGAAAAATATCCTTCAAGGAAATAAGAATAAGGGTGGTATCCATGGAAAGTTCAGAGAAGCTAATCCAGAGTTAGCAGATAAATTTTCGCAGGCTCGGGAGTCTTGGAAAAATCTGTCTTCAGAACAACGTAAGCAGGCTCGTAAACAGTTTATGAAGGATAACCCAGAAATCAGAAAGTCTTTACGAAAGTTCAAGAAGAGACGCAAAAAACAAAAAAAGAAAGAAGTTTCTGAACAGAATGGGGAAATTTAGTGAATATGTGCCCAAGATAGAATTACGGCTATTCTTTTTATATGATAAAGTTGTGGATTAATCCGGTTTAGTTATGGCTAGAACATTTAATCTAATACTCACTTTTATATTTGTATCAAACTGTTTTACTAACAACGCAGGATCGCTAACTGCTAGTTTGGAGGGAGTGATCTCTTTCTCTAAATTTAATGGTGACTCGGTGCCGGCTAAAGATGTCTTAATTTGGGTTAAAATTCCAAATCATAAACCCTCTCGTCGGCTGCGCGTTGAAAAGATGAATCAAAAAAATAAGGAGTTTGAACCTAGAGTCATGATAGCTCCAGTAAATACTGAGGTTCATTTCCCTAATCTAGATAACATTTATCATTCTATATTCTCTTATAATAAAGTTAAGAAGATCGACCTTGGCCAGTATAAAGGCAAGGGGAAAGCTGTGATCTTTGAGCAACCGGGAGTTTATCCAATTGGTTGTGAAATTCATCCTTGGATGAGTGCTTTTGTGGTTATAGTTGATACTCCCTTTTATTCAAAAACAGGTTTAAGGGGTAATTATCGAATTCGTGACCTTGTACCGGGTAAATATACTTTTGAAGTATGGTCTTCATCTTTCAAAGAACAAACCAACTTTGAATTTGAATTGAAGCCTGGAAAGAATGTTTTTAATTGGGCGGCCCCTTTGGATTTAATAAAAAAGAAAATAAAGCGTCGAAAAACCAAGAAAAAATCCCAATTTAAGGGTTTATACTGAGACAAAGATCTGATTTTATTCTATGAGTAGCTCAGCATCATCTAATTCCAAGAAAAGCCCAGTAGCCCCCCGTTTTAGCTTAAAGTACAAGATTCTGACTGGTAGTTTGAGTGTACTTATCATGGTTATGATCATGAGCATTGGATATTTTACATTTTTCTTTCAATCCGAAGTAAACCAGCGAATTAAAGAACGGCAAGCGGTTGCCAAGGAAACTTACGATAAAGTGGTTGAGTTACAGGTTAGTCGGCTGAAAGCAGTTTTAGACAGTATTCTTTTGAGCCCCCGTTTTAAGCAAGGTTTAATTTGGGGTTTGAAAGATGTAGCAACTCTAGAAGACTCGATGAACACTGAATATGAGTTATCTGGGGCAGATTTGTTGATAATTACCAACGATAGTGGTTTGCCTATTTTGGGAAAAGTAAGAGGCGTAAAAGAAACATTAAAATGGACTGATATACAAGCAAAATACTTATCAGAGCAACCAATGTTCGGGGTGCATATGTACGATACATTACCCCAGAATTTAATCAGTCGAATTGATGAAAAAAGTGTTTATGATGATTTAATCGAGTTTAAAAATTCTCTATACCAAATAGTTTCAACTCCCGTGGTAGATAATGAAGGGAATTACTTGGGGCTTCTTCTGTTAGGCAACCAGATTGATCGTGAAACGGTTTTAGAACTTCAAAAAGTTACCCTTGCTGATGAGATAACAGTATTGAACTCTTCATCTCCTCACAAAGTTTATGAGACAACGTTGAAAAAGGCCCCGTTTTATTCTCTGGTGGATGAATCTCAGATTAAATTTGCGATTGGTAGCACAAGCTCCTCTAACGACTTAAGTATAAAAAGTCAAAACTACGCAAGTAGTTTGCAATTTTTGAAAAATGCTAATGATGAAAATCTAGGCATATTAGTTGTAATGACAGATCTCGAACCTTTTCGCAAGAAGATGCAAAGTCTTTATATAAGTATGGGGACATTAACGATTTTCGCTTTAATTCTGGCCATTTTAATATCATTTTTCTTATCAGGTCGGATCGTGAAGCCCCTTGGTATTTTAGCTTCAGGTTTTGAATCTGTAGGGTCCGGAAAGCTCGATGTGAAGGTAGAAATACAATCTAAGGATGAAATTGGAATGCTTTCACATACTTTTAATTACATGGTGAGTGGTTTGCGAGAAAAAGAAACTATGAGTCATTTTCTAACGGGAATGGAACTGCGAGAGGTCGAAGCAGTTACTGATGGCTCGAAGCAGCTTTCTACAATAGGTGAAAAAAAGATTGTAAGTATTATGTTTAGTGATATTCGTTCATTCACCAGTATATGTGAGTCTACAGACCCAGAAACTATTATCGAAGCGTTGAATTATTATTTTGATCAAATTATTCCATGGATTGCGATAAATGGAGGTTCTTTAGATAAGATTATTGGAGATTGTATTATGGCTGTTTTTGAGCATGATGATGATTTTAATGGAGCTCAAGGAGCAGTTAGTGCTGCTATTAGTATGCAACGTCGTCTTAAAGTCACTAGAGAGGAAATGCTTGTGGCTGGTATGCCAGAGTTTCATGCTGGATTTGGTATTAGTACAGGTCTTACTGTTGTCGGTAACGTTGGAAATAAAAAGCAGTTATCTCGAACGGTTTTGGGAGATCCAGTAAATTTAGCTGCCAGAGTGGAATCTTTAAGTAAACAAGGTAAACAAAGTGGAATACTTTTTACTGAGGCTACGAAGGATTATTTGGATGATGAATTCCAGTATGAATTTCTTTTAGAAACTACGGTTAAAGGGAAATCTGTGCCTGCTAATGTTTATGAGATTAGCCAGATAGAGTTAGGAGTATAGATTTCCATAAAGTCGGAAGCTTTACTCTTCGTCATTGGTTAGAACTTCGTCTTCTGTGATAATTTCTACAAAATTTCCTTCGGGTGCAGCTTTCGCTCTTTTCTCGAGAAATTTTATGTACACTTCTAATTGACTATAATTCAAATCCATCCATAGCATTGCTCCACCCATATCTCTGGTTACCTGAAATTCACTCGAATTTGTATTAGAGCTAAATTTACGAGCATCTGGAAAATTTTCTTCTCTAATGACGACTATTGCGCGACGACTATCAGGTGAGAACGGTGTATTTTTGGCCGTCAAAGCCATACTTTCATCACTAGTACTGTTTTTCAGTATGAACCTTGCGTCTACAATTTGCCGAAATCCTTTTGAAAAAGCGGCATGGTCACCTAGTTGGGTTTCGTGCATAGAAAGTTCGTCATCCACTAATTCCTCGAAGGCACGAGTTAGAACGATTTGATGTTTTGAAACAATTAAACTCAAAATTGGCATAAGTTCGAGAATAAATTAGCGCAGATTCCTCGGAATTTCAATAGTGGTTACTGTGTTCACGTGAACCCTGCAAAAAAATGTTGTATGCTCCCCCTAAAATTATAAAGGAATCTGATTATGCAAGTAACTAAAGGAATGCGAGATTTTTATCCCGAAGAATTCAAGTTGCGTGAGTGGCTTTTCAATAAATTTCGAGGAGCGGCGCTTAAATCTGGATTTCAATTTTATGATTGCCCATTAATAGAGTCAGAAGAATTATATATTCGCAAGGCTGGCGAAGAGATTACGGAACAGCTTTATGTTTTGCAAGACAAATCTGGCCGTTCGCTGGCTTTAAGACCTGAAATGACACCTAGCTTAGCTCGAATGATAATCCAAAGATTTAAGGAATTACCTGGCGTCATTAAATGGTCTAGCATTCCCCAATGTTTTCGCTATGAAAGAATGACTCGTGGACGTAAGCGAGAGCACTATCAATGGAATTTAGATTATCTTGGGGAGCCTAGTATGATAGCCGAAACAGAGGTTATTGCAACTGCTATTCATGCCATAGAATCTATGAATTTGGGCTCGAATGAGGTAAAGGTACGAATTTCTAATCGACGTTTATTGGCCGATATGATTTTGGCTATAGGTGTCACAGAAGTGCAAATTAATTCTGTATTCATGCAGATAGATAAACTCGGTAAGATCTCAGACGAACAGCTGATTCAAAATATGAGTTCAAATTGTTCCATATCAAATTATATGGCTCAGAAAATATTGGAGATGATTCATATATCAGAACTTTCTGAGGTAGCCTCTTATGCAAAGAAACTTGATGCCGACTTAACGGGCTTAAATGAATTAAATGATCTTTTTAATTTGTTGAGAGAGTATGGTTTTGGAGAATACCTAGAGTTTGATTTTTCCATTGTCCGCGGTTTGGCTTATTACACAGGAACTGTTTTTGAATTATTTGATGCGAGTAAGGGTTTAAGAGCTATAGCTGGTGGCGGACGTTATGATCACTTAATTGAACATCTGGCTAATGGCAATTTATCCGATAAAGCTAAGGGGACAATTTCAAAAGAAGCCGTAGGTTTAGGATTTGGAGATGTGGTAATTTTTGAATTATTAAAAGATCAAAATAAATTACCGAAATTAGAACCCGAATTAGATTGTTATCTTCTACCATTCGATAAAGAGGATGTATCTTTTTTGATGCCAATTTTAAAAGAATTAAGGCATTCTGGATTAAGCGCGCAAATGCATTTCCCTCCCCAAAAGCCGCGTAAAATGTTTGCAAGGGCCAATCAATTAAATGCTAAAAATGGTCTTATTGCTGGGTCTTTGGAAAGAGAATCTGGCACTGTAAAATGGAAAAACTTTCAAAGTGGCGAAGAAAATGTGTTACGTGTTGAAGAAATAATTTCAAAATTAACCGGATGACGTGGAAAAAATAATGACAACTTTAAAGGCACCTGGAAAGTGGGGATTCAATTTTGAAGGATTAGATTTTGAGAGTATTAAAAAAAAAGCAGAGGAATTACGTTTTCCAACTTTGCAAACCGATTCAGCTAAACTCTTATATTTTTTGTGCTATTTGCATCAGCCAAGAGATATTTTAGAGTTAGGAACGGGCTTGGGTTATTCTACCCGTCATATGGCCGCAGCTTTAACTTCGGGTACCTTTTATCTGTGTGACTATAATTCCGATTTATTGGAGACTGTCGTTTCCGATTTGCCACTATTTAATTGCCACAAACTTTCAGGCCCAGTAAATGAAACTCTTAAGAGTTTACCTGAGGATAAGTATTTTGATCTTATTTTTCTTGATATTGATAAACGCGATTATTTGGAAGCATTTGAAATGAGCTGGCCGAAATTACGACCGGGTGGTTTGATGGTTGTCGATAATATTTATTTCGGTGGTCAGGTATTCGAAGAATACCCTAAGAAAAAAGCTGGGGTTGAAAATATACTTCAACTTATAGAATTGTCAGAAAAATGGTCCACGTGTTTATTTCCTTGTGGAGATGGCTTGTTGGTAATCGTCAAGCCTAATTACTGAGCTTTTGGACTGGCTTGAACCTCTATTTCTTCGCGGTGTGCAAATTTCTTGAAATATCTATTAATAATTACATCGTAGTTTTTATTATCAGGTTCAATTTTGCTGGCCTCTATAAGGTCTTTATAGGCATATGGATCAGCTGGAGAAATTTTCATCGCTGAATTGTAATGTAGGTCAGCTTTATTAAGGTTTTTGATTTTTAAGTAATAAAGGCCTAAATTATAATTAGATACTGGATCTTCCGGATTTATTGCATATGCCTTTACGGTATGTTCAATAGCTATATTCACCTTATTATTCAAGTATTCTACCCATCCAAGATTGGTTAATGCAGAACTATAATTGGGTCTTATTTGGAGTGCCTTAATATAATAGGTTTCGGCCTGATCATATTGTTTGAGTTCTAAGCATATTATTCCCAGATTATTGTATACCTCAGGAATACTTTCACTGACTTTGAGTATCTGTTCGTAGCTAATTTTAGCTTTTTGATATTCCTTGCGACCAAAATAGGCATTAGCGAGATTGTAATATCCATGAATTGAGCGATCATTTTGACTAAGAACTTGCAGAGAAACTTTTATAGAATGGTCGAAATGTTTTTTATGATTATACAAATTACCTAAACTAATCAAAGATTCCTGATGATTGGGTTTTAACCGTAAAGCTTTTTCATAATATTGAATTGCTAAAGTTTGTTCGCCACTAGACTTATATGATAGACCTAAATTATATATAGCGAAAAAAAAGTCAGGCTTTATAGCTAGTGATTTTTGATAGCACTCACGTGCTTTGGTAATTTGCTTTTCCGAATCGTACAAAATACCCCAATCATTGAATGCTTCATATAATTTGTCATTGAGTTTTGTAGCTCTTTCGAAATGGTAGTGAGCTTGATCCTTGCTGCCTAATTCCATATGCATTAGACCAAGGTCATAATGGACTTCATATAAGTCAGGATTGATATCTAAGGCTTCTTTATATGATTCTAAAGCTGCTGACTTGTTATTAGATTTTTTATAGCTTATGGCCAATTGAATTGAGGCTTCATAGTCATTCTTATTGTAAGCTAATGTTTCCCTAAAACTTTCTTGTGCATCTTCAAATTGTTCATTTTCTAGTTGAGCTAGCCCTAAGTTGTAGTATACATCTGCAGCATCAAGTTTTAAGTCTGCGATACTTTTATAAAGTTGAATTGCTTTGTCATGTTCTCCAGATTGATATAGTTGCACCGCTTTATCATATGATCCCTTAAAACTCGAAAACGGTTTTTGAAGGCTAGTCACCATTGCTGCTTGCAGCGCAGTGGTGAAAAAGATAGCGCTTAAAAGGATTTTAATTTTCAAACATGGCATGCTATTCCCTTCCTACGATTCACTTTACTATCGTCGTTTGGAATCTCTGATGAAGGGGCTCTAAATGCGCAATTATGGTTGAGCTACAAAAGCCTGACTAGGGAATTTGATTTTGTCTCGCTAATAAAAAAAAAGGATCAAAGCAAAGGATTCTTACTGAAGAATATTCTTAAAATCATCTAATCGAGAACGTATTATTTGCCATTCTAATTGTTCCTCTTTTTTTGAAGCATAGTCCTGAAAATTTTTGATGACTTCTAATCTATTAATCATCTTTTGTTTTAAGTTTGGGTCTACAAGTTTTTGCAGACGTTTTATTAGGGTCATTAATTCAATTTCAAGACCTTTGTTGAATTGCCCTGATTCGATCAATGATCGAATTTCTAATAAACGACTTTCCATTTGTGTGAGTTTGTTATCGTAATGCAAAATAAACTCTAAAAACCGATTGGCATCTTCCAAGGTGATTTGTATTTCCTTGTCTAACTCTTTAATTTGATCGCCCAAAAACTCATCTTCGAATTCACTTTGCAGTTGTTCGGTGTTAGTTTTCTGAGTCATTTCCTTTTTCATCCTCTGGGTCATCCTCTGCAGCAGGTGTATCTTTCAGAGACTCCCATTGGAAGCGAGCCAATTTGATGTACTTGGGTTCAGTATCAAGTTCCTTATCATTGACTACTTTCTGGAAAAAGTTAACAGCTTGACGCATATCACCTGTTTGACGATAGAGTTCACCAAGAAGATAGGTAATTCCACCTTCACTAAGATTACCAAAGTCCGGATGATCTTCGGCTTCAAATGCCTTTAAATAATAATCGAGAGTATATTGCAGATATTTTTTTTCCTGTTGTCTCTTTTTAATTGAGCGATATAACCAAGCTAAACGTAAGTTAAAAGTGCCAATTCGAGCAAAAGATGACTGCTTATGCTTTGCCACTAAGATGGCAAGTTTGTAAGAGGCCACAGCTAAAGCAAAGGTTCGAGGTTTTCGAAAATCAGCCTTTTCAGCTACCATTGAGAGGATTTCATAATCTTCTTCGAACGCTTCGTCTGCAATTTTACCAGTGGCAAGAAATTCGTCTCCTCGAAAGTCGGCATAATAACAATTGGGGCAAACCCAAACCGAATAGTATAATGGGTTTGTGCCTTGATAACGTTTACCCAAGTCAGGATATTCTTCCAAAACGCTGACTTTACCTTGCCAAATGTTTTCCGTTTGAAATTCTTCGTAGCAAAGTGGGCACTCTACTTTTTTTAGCCAAATTTGTTCCGTTTGCTGCATTGCCATATAAGCAATTATATTGCTTAATCTTGTGCAGGAAAAGACATATGAATATAAGTCCATCATATTTAATAAATAATCATCCAAATATGATAAAGCGTAAATGGCTTGAGCTATCTGTAAAAAGAGCATTAACAAGTCAGGTAGGCCGCGAATTGTTAATTATTCATTCTCCCTGTATTTTAAATTTGGGCTGGCTACAGGAATGGATGGATTTACTCCACAAACGTAATATAAATGTCTGTAGCTATATGCTTAATGGAGAGCCACACTGGCATGATCTAATCGAATGTCGTTCAAAAGTAGGACCTAGAACCAGAGTTTGGGGAATTGGCGGAGGGTCTGTAATGGACTTGGCTAAACTTGCTTCTACAGAAATATCCGAATGTGACCATAAGATGGACTTTATCCACCCTAAGAAATTGATTCAAAAGCAGAGGGTATGGCTATTTCCAACGCATTACTCCTCTAGTGCATATGTTAGTTCATCGGCAACGTTGATTCGGCATGAACAAAAAATATCAGGGCTAGGACTCAAAGCTGAAAAGGTTTTCATAGACCCGAATGTTTTGAAATCAATACCTAAGGAGGCTTGGGTGTATGGTTCCATTGATATTGTTTCTCATTTTGTAGAAATTTTATGTTCAACAAACCCTTCAAATTCGTTGAGAATGATGTCTCTTAATGGTTGGTGGGATGACTATATGAATGCACTTGAGATTCATGATTATGAGAGTTTGTTCTATTTGGCAGCTTTTTTATATAGTGGCTTATTTGAATTGCATTCAATTACTTGGCCGGTACATCATTTGGCTCATGAATTAGGCCCCAAACTAGAACTCGGACATGGTGCAACTTTGGCTTTAATTCTTCCATTATTTTTAAGAGCTAGAATACAAAACCCTCTATATGAAAAGCAGCAGAACCTTCTAACCTCAGTTAATAATTGGATTAACTTGCAGTCAATCTCTTCGCTTAATGAAGAGCAATCGATCATTTTTGATCATTTAAGTTTGTGGAGTCAGCAGAACTGGTTTGACCCTGACGAAAGTTTTGATGGCTTTGAGTTCAAAAGATACTTGATGGCACAGATTGATTTTGATTAAACATTGTCGGGAACATCCCAGCTTTTATCTAAAAACACCTGATAATAAGGGTAGTTTTCTTCTCTCAGAGCTTTTGGAAAAGGACCGGTTTCCAGCATTCTTTCTATGTAATTTTTAGTTTTAGGCCATTTATCGCCGTTAATTTCGTGACCGGAGTAAATATAGCTGAGCATATGAGCCGTCATACTTATATCTGCAATACTCAAATTTGGACCGGCTAAAAACTCTTGATCGTTCATAATAAAATTTTCAATATGGTTAAGAATAGGCGGAACATCCTCTCTAAGCGTTTCTTCGATTAATTCTTTGTCTGGCGGAATCTTTCTGAAGGCGGGCTTGAGAAAACACTGATACATTAGTCTAAAAGTCATGATTTTACTTACGACTGTATCACAATACTCTTCAATCCAAAGAGCGTGGGCATAATTGCGATTATCTTGAGGAAATAATGGATTTTCTGGGTGACAACGCTCTAAATATGCACATATTACCGAACTATCACATAATCTTAATGATCCTTCGCGGTATGCTGGTATTTTTCCGAATGGACTCATTCGACGGAACGTTTTGCGTGAGTCACCCGGCATAATTGGTATGATGTTAAATGGTAAATGTTTGGCATGCATGAATGAACGTACCTTACGCACAAAGGGCGATTGAGGTACACCATAAAGAGTTGGCTTGATTCCTTTTTTGAAGGCCATCCTTATTATTTTCAGTAATCAAACTAATTATGTCAAACACTGGTTGAATGTGAGGAAGTATGGATGCAAATGTACGGGAGGCGGATATGGTTTTTGTGGGTGGAGGAATTTCTGCCCAATTAATCAGCCGTTATCTCAAAATAAAATTTCCTCAAAAGAGAATTATGATATTGGAACGGAATACTGCAGGTAAATGGTCACCTGGAGAGTCCACAGTAGGTGTTGCCGGTTTATTCTTAATTAGAGATTTAGGATTATCCACGTATTGTTATTTGAATCATTTACCTAAAAATGGATTGAGGTATTTCTTTCAAGATTCTGAACAGAAAACCAGTGTAGAGAAATGTTCCGAAATTGGCTCAAATATTTTACCTATTTTTCCAACGTTTCAAATTGATAGAAAGCGCTTTTCGGAAGATTTATGGAAGATGAATTCTGAACTTGGTATAGAGATTAAACTTGGCGCCGAAGTTCAAAACTGTCAAATCAATGAAGAGAATTTAGCGAATAATTTATCCTATAAATATGGAGATCAAACCTACTCTCTGAGTTGTGATTGGTTGATTCATGCTACAGGTCGCAGTGGTAAAATTCTGCCAAGTTTACATTCAAAAAATCCTGTAGTAAATGATCCTGATCACCCTATATCAGCAGCCTGGGGGCGTTATACAAAAGTTGGTGATTTAGATCTTTTAGGAAGTAAATCATGGCGTAAAAGAGTTGGTTATACTTCTCGATATTTATCCACTGTTCATTGTATGGGCAAAGGCTATTGGATTTGGATTATTCCCATTGGAAATAACGTAGTTAGTTTTGGTGTTGTTTACGACCGTAAAATTATCAATCAAGATTCTAATAGTTCTGATACGACAGTAAATGAATCACTGGGTACATATTCTGGTTTTGATAGATTTATAAGACAAAATGAAGTTATTTCAAAATTATTAGAG
>CAZYUV010000048.1:0-15617 GCA_964650625.1 uncultured bacterium | reverse complement strand
GGGGCAGGGCCAAAATTTTTGAAGATCATACCACAGTTAGTCCTTCACCAAAATTCGATAAAACTGAAACTGTCATCTACGAACTTCACCTGAGGGACTTCTCTTCTGACCCCAAAGGCGGAGTCATCCCCAAGGGTAAATATGCAGGTTTAGGAGCAGTGGGATGCCGTCATCTTGACCACAAAAATTTAAGCACAGGTCTTGATCATCTAAAAGAACTTGGCATAAATACAATCCAGATTTTACCTACTCACTTTTTTGATGTGGACCCCGAGAGTGGCGCATATGACTGGGGCTACATGCCTGTCCACTACTTTAGTTCATATCCTGGATATGCTGAAAATATTCATGCCACCGTTGCTGAATTCAAACAGTTAATTTCCAATCTACATAATGAAGGCTTCAAGGTAGTTATCGATGTAGTTCTAAATCACACTGCTGAAAATCTTGAAGATGCAATAAATTTCCATGCTCTTGCACCGGGTTACTATTATCGAAGAACCCATGATGGTTCTTATTTTAACGGGTCAGGCTGCGGTAATGAATTCAAAACAGAAGCCCCAATGGCCCGTAAATTCGTACTCGATTATCTAAAATACTGGACTCAAGAATTCAAAATAGATGGATTTCGCTTTGATCTCATGGGATTAATGGATTATGAAACCTTTCGCTTAATCGACGATGAGCTTAGTCGAATTAACCCTGATATCCTTCTCTACGGTGAGCCATGGGCTGCGGACAACGCTGGAGTTTCGGTTCTTGGTAAAGGCTGTCAACGAGAAACTAGATTTGCTGTGTTTAATGATCACTACCGAGATGCTTTACGAGGTGACAACTCATCCAAAGGAAAAGGCTTTATTCAAGGCAAAGGCGAAAGACTCAAAATCGCTCTAGGATTTTGTGGCTCAATTCATGAATTCTGCCATCATCCCACAGAAACTATAAATTATGTAGCCTGCCACGACAATTATACCTTAAGGGATAAACTCGAACTTTCATCTGGAACAAGTAGTGAACGTGAATTGCAGAAGATGGAGCGTATGTCAGCCCTTTTGTTGCTTACTTCACAGGGAATACCTTTCATTCATAACGGTCAGGAGTTTGGAAGAAGTAAACAACATAATCATAACAGTTACAACGCATCGGATGAGATCAATCAAATTGTTTGGGAAGATAAAAAGAAGCGTAAGAAACTTTTTGAATACCACAAGAAACTCATACGACTTCGTATGCAGCATCGTATATTTCGAATGTCTGAGAGAAGTTTAATAGAAAACAATTTCGAATGGGTGCAAAAATGGTACGACACAACAGTACCTGATGAGGTCGCTATGTTTTTGATTCGCTCTGAAGGTTTCATAGATAGCTTCGAAGAAGTATTAATAATTGCAAATACTTCGAAGGTAATGTTCAAAGCAAACTGTCCTCAAGGAAATTGGCGTATCGCAGTCCGAGGAGCTGAAGTTTGGACTAAAATCAGTAACATGCCCAGTATTGATTCGAACATTCTCAAGGTACCAGGTCAAGATTGTCTAATGATTGCCAAGATAAACCAATAGTATGATAGTGTTGGGGAAGCAGTTATTATACGGATTAACAGTTTTTATATGTAGCTATAACTGGCTATTTGCTAATCATAGTAAAACTGAGTATAACTCTTGGAAGTTAAAACTCTGTAAGGCAGTACCGCAGTATGCTGAGGGTTTTCATCTCAGCTGCAAAGAACGAAAATTAGAACTTACAATTAAATTAACAAACCAGAAGCCTGTAAAAATTGAGCTGATTCCTAGAGACAGAAAAACATCTCGAAATCAGCTAGCAATTCCGATTGATTCCTATGCAAGCCTTTCAGCCACTCACGTTAGCCATCTTAAAAAATTAAATACTTTGAATAAGATGGTTGGGTTTTCAAGAATTCAAGATTTAACTGAGACCTCACTGCTAAAACGACATGAGCAAGGTACACTCAAAGAACTTGGCATGATCCAGAATCTGAGAATAGAAACTATTCTTGAATTAAATCCAGAAGTGATTTTTGGTTATCACTTTTCGGGCATTGAAAATCAACTCAAAAACCTTTCCAAAACTGGAACTAAAATAGTCTATATCAATGAGTATCTAGAATCTTCACCTTTAGCCTATGCAGAATGGATCAAGTTATTTGGCATACTGTTTGATAAAGCGGAACTTGCCAATGCCGGATTCAATAAGATTAGAGATGAATATTTGAAATTGTCCGCTATGGCGACCAGAGAAGTTACCAAGCCATCGGTTTTAGTAAATATTCCCTACGGAAGTACATGGTTTGTTCCAGCAGGTGATAACTTCATGGCCCATTTAATCAGAGATGCTGGGGGTCGTTATATCTTTGCCAATACGACTGGTAATTTTAATCTTAAGTTAAGCTTGGAAGCAGTTATTGAATCTGGATTAAAAGCTGACTACTGGCTCAACCCCGGGCAACATACTCACAAATCTTCACTATTAAAAGAAGATTCACGTTTCGCACTATTCAAGGCATATGAAACTGGTCATATTTTTAATAATACCAAAGCGGAACTGGAGCAAAGAACCAACGACTATTTTTCCAGAGGCTTATCCAATCCACAGCTGCTACTGGCCGATCTAGTCAAGATCTTACATCCCCACTTACTTGCAGATCATGAATTAGAATGGTTTCATTCCCTTAGAGATTAACATGCGTAATGTTTTTTGCTTTTTAATATTAGGCCTATTGTTCATAATCCTGTTTCTACTAGATTTGAGGTTTGGATCCGTAGACATACCACTCTCAGAGATAAAATCCTACTTTCTAGGAGGTGAAACTAGCAAAGATACATGGTCAATAATCCTAAAGGAAATTCGTATCCCTCGCATAGTTACAGCCATATTGGCTGGAGCCGCATTAGCTATATCCGGTCTGCTAATGCAGACTTTGTTTCGTAATCCGTTAGCAGGTCCCTACGTTTTGGGGATCAGTTCTGGCGCAAGTCTCGGCGTAGCTCTCTGGACATTATTCGGATTTGTTTCGTTCAGTAGCATAAGTGGCCAACTTGTCTGCGCTGCGATAGGTTCTATTGCAGTATTTTCCGTTATTCTTCTATTCAGTCGCTATATTAGCGACCCTACCGTTCTACTTTTAATAGGGTTTCTTTTAGGTACTGTGACCGGTGGCATTGTGAGTTTATTGGTATACTTTAGCAATACGGCAGAACTGGAATCTTTTCTGATTTGGTCTTTCGGTAGTTTTGGTAGAGTTCCCAAGGAACAATTAATGTTATTTGCTGTAGGCATAAGTCTGCCAATAGCTATCAGCCTACCTTTTTGCAAAACAATGAACGCCTTCTTAATGGGGCCTCAAATGGCCTTAAGCCTAGGAATCTCAATAGATCGTATGAGGATGCTGTTGATTTTACTAAGCAGTTCACTCGCGGCCATTGTAACAGTATTTTGTGGACCAATTGGTTTTCTGGGAATTGCCGTACCTCATCTATGCCGTGCTGTATTTCGAACACAAAATCATTTCATACTAATACCCGCCTGTATTATTTGTGGAGCTATTTTCTGCCTATTGAGTGATTTAATTGCCCACTGGCCTGGCTCACAAATCAAGCTACCATTAAACGCAGTCACAGCAACACTTGGAGCACCAATTGTTATGATTGCTATTCTTCAGGGAAATCGCAAGGTACAACGATGAAGCTACTAGAAGCTAAAAAACTTGTAGTGGGCTATGATCAATGTAATTTACACGACGATTCATTAGACTTTTATTGGAAGACTGGCCAATTGGTTTGCCTACTAGGCCCTAATGGAGTCGGTAAATCTACCTTACTTCGAACCCTAGCCGGTTTCCAAAAACCAATCAGTGGAAATATTTTGTGGCAAGGCACCAATCCAAAAAATTTAAAACCATACCAGAAGGCAACAATGATGGCTTTTGTTAGCCCGCATTCATTGAGCCCACCTCATATGTGTGCCTATGATGTAATCAAATTAGGTCGTTATGCTTTTACCGGTTGGTTAGATCGACTAGAAACAGAAGATGAAACAATAATTAATGAAGTGGTAGAGCAACTGGAGATAGGTCACCTACTATTCAGAACTCTTGATAGCCTCAGTGATGGCGAAAGACAAAGAGTAGAGATTGCACGTAGTCTATGCCAGCAAGCCAAAATTTTAATCCTAGACGAACCAACAGCCTTTCTAGATTTGCCCCACAAGGTCCAACTCATGCAAACCTTGCAAACTATTTGTCGAGAACGCCAAATTTGCGTACTGATGAGCTCGCACGATCTAGATTTAAGCTTAGGGTGGGCTGATCAAATTCTGCTCTTCAGTCAATTCAGGCAAATTTCGCAAGGCATTCCTGAACACTTGGTTCTATCCGGCGAAATACTAAAATTTAGTGATGAGGCTTATGAAAATTGGGATTTAAGCAGTGGATATTTGAAACTAACTAGAAAGCAATCGAAGTCGATTGTTATTGAAGGCCCCGATAGTCTTCAGAAAACTTGGACCCAGAGAGGCTTGGAACGTATCGGGTACGCCGTATCTGAATCAATATCTGATGATCTACCAATAGTTACTATCCAAATAGACTCTGAACAACAGACAACAAAATGGGGAGTTCGTGCGAATCATGGAAAGTATGAGTTTTCATCCATCGAAAAACTGCTGAATCATCTTCAAGCAATCACTGAATAACTCATATTTTATTCAGGCCCACTCATGTGCAGCTGAAGATACTCTATTTAGAAAAGCTACTCGCGTAAATTCCTTATCTAAAATGATCTTGCTAACTGAAGAGTAGTCCACTGCGATTTTAAGAGTACTTGCAAGATCTAACTTCAGATAGTGCGCTAAAATACTTCGAATAGGTCCCGCATGAGTAAATACAACTACAGACTCTCTTTCTTTATCTTTTGCTTCAATATCCTTCAAAAACCGCAGAACTCGATAATTTAATTCTCGCAGAGACTCTCCATTGCTAGGACTGAAATCGCAAACATTATTAGCCCACTGATCTACTTCTATTCTAGGTATTTCATCCCAAGGTTTACCTTCCCAATCTCCAAAGTTAATTTCTCTCAAATCTTCGATCAAGCTAAATTCATTATAAAAATATTGAGCCATCAAGGTGCATCGTCTCAAAGGACTAGCATAAACAGCAGACTTTTTTAATTTTTGAAAAAGGGGAAATAGTCTCAAACAGTGCTCAGAAAAATTAGAGTCTACCTCTAAGTCTAACTGACCATAACAGGTGTTCGACAGAACGCTGACAGGGGTGTGCCGAACTAAGTAAATATCCATACGGTTGAACCAAGAACTAGATAAATTCCGATTTCGAAAATCTGTTGCGAAGCACCTAATAAATCGCCCGTAATTCCACCTACTCTATGTATGAAAATACGTTTCATTAGCATCCAAATTATTAAAATTGTACTGAGAACGCTAATCGTCTGAGAGAAAGAAATCATTAAGAGCGGTAATAGACCCGGAATGGCTGCCAAAATGATCGATTTTATTTCAACGCGATTAATGGCTGGCTTGGCCTTACTATCATTTTCTTGCCGAGCATAAGGAATAAGAGGTATATAACATAGCGCTGCGAAACGACTGAGACTATGCCCGATCAATAAGGCCACAAAAATATTATCAATACATACTAGAGCTTGAAATTTTATAATTAACCCCATGAAAAGGGCTACACTGCCATAGGTACCTATCCTTGAGTCTTTCATTATTTCTAAAATTCTATCCCTGCTAAATCCACCATACAGACCATCATAAGAGTCAGCTAAACCATCCTCGTGAAAAGCACCAGTTATCATTATTGTAGTGATCATACAAAGAAGAATCGAAATCTCTTTTGTGAAAATCAAAGAGCTTAGAGAGTAAATAACAAAAGCCAGAACTCCAACCAACAAACCTATAAGCGGCAAATACCTACTGGATAAACTCAATCTCTGATCATCATAGCGCACCCAAGTAGGTCCGGGAACTCGAGTGTAGAAAACTTGAGCATTGAAATAAAGCTCTAACTCATCAAGAAATTTATAGAGCATCGCTGACTCCAGCACTCTCAAAACTGGCCATTTGTTCTAAAAATAAGCTAGCAGACTGAAGCAAAGGAAATGCTACGGCCGCGCCGGTACCCTCACCTAATCTTAGTTCAAGGTCTAACACAGGTTTGACATCTAATTTATTGAGTAGCAGACGATGAGCCCTTTCAGCAGACACATGACAGAAAATCATATTTTCTTTAACACCTCGCTCTAGCATACAAGCAGATAAGCTTGCAGCACTAGCAATGAAACCATCTACAAGAATTACCATTCCGAGCTCTTTGGCTTTAAGCATAGCACCTGCGATACTAGCTATTTCAAAACCACCAACCGCTGCCAAAATAGCTTTGGGATCCGTTTTTGAACCGTGAAGTTCTAGAGCTTTAGAGATTACCCTTTCCTTCCGTTTCAAGCCTTCATCATCTACACCAGTTCCTCGGCCAACACAATCTTTTGGTGCAAGATTTAAATAGAAGCTCATTAAGGCAGCAGCACTCGTAGTATTTCCTATGCCCATTTCACCGAAGCCAATAACATTACAATCTTGATTGTATCTTTCAAGCACAAGAGAGGCCCCTAGATTCATAGCATCATCTAGTTGCTGTAAGCTCATGGCAGATTCACGACAAAAGTTTTTCGTTCCATAAGCGACTGGACGATTGATTAAGCCGCTTGCCGATTCAATAGGGGACTTGACTCCTGCATTAACCACTCCAAGACCTATTTTGTGTTGCGCACAAAAAACATTAATCGCCGCTCCACCATTAAGAAAATTTAGCACCATTTGAACTGTAACTTCACTTGGAAAAGCACTAACACCCTCCTCTGTAACTCCATGATCAGCAGCAAAAACTAGAATTTGGGGATTCACAATACAGGGTCTATCAGTTTGAAGAATCAATCCCATCTTGAGCGCTAAATCTTCTAACATTCCTAAAGAGCCAGGGGGTTTAGTCTTCGAATCGATTCTTTTTCGCAGATTAATGCGCAATTTGTCTTCAGAAAATTGTTCATCCTGACCCATCATAATTCTCCTCAAAAGCTTAATATTTAATTTGGGTCGTAAAGATAGCACCATTGAATAATATTTACTTAATGTAATAATAGTAGGACACTCTGGAGGTAACAATGTTTAACTCACTACAGTTTTTTACAAAAATCTTTCTATTTTTGTGGCTAAGCCAGACTTTTCTATGGGCTGAATCAACCAATACTATTGATGAAAATCTTTTAAGCGTTGTTTTCAGTCAAGAAGAACAATTAATGTCTGGAGACATAGTAGGTATAAATAAAAAGACTGGTAAAATTAGACCTTATAGAATAGGAGATTACCTCATTGGTGTATCCCCATCTCAGAGCAGTAAAAAAAATGCCTTGGTTGGTATAATAGGCACACTTTCATTCAATCGTGATCAGGTTGAAGTTTCTCGAGCTCAGGTTTTCACTAAAGATGGACAATTAGTTGGTCAGTTAGTGGGCAGCGGTAAAGTCTATGTAAACATTAGCTCCAATGTAAATGTAGAACCATTATTGAAAAAAATTAAGATCTTAAGAAGTATGCTTAAAGCCGAACAATTACAAAATAAACTACAAACAAAACAAATCATTGATTTGCAAAATAAGGTCCGCGAGCTTGCAGATCAACTGTAAAAATACAATTAATTATGGAATGTATGCTTATGTGCCGACATCGTATAAAATTCCTTATTGCTAATCATTACTGACCATGACATAGTTGAATGATGCAGAAGCTGATACCTAAATTAATTATTCTATTCAGTATTGTAATCTCAGATTTTTCGGCTAGCTGCGTCCTAGAGGCAAGTACGCGCCTTCCTGAACCGGTATTTGCCAATCCTCCGGGTGCTTTAACCACAGGACCTCTCTCGGTAACATTAACTTCCACTAGTACACAAAGAATTTACTTCACAACTAATGGAGAACAGCCTTGGTTAAGTAGTCTTATTTACGACAGTAACACTCCGATTAGCATAAATCAGGATACCGTAATTAAAGCTTTCGCCTATTGCGGGCCAGAATTTCCACCTTCAGTTGTCAGCACTTTCAATTATCGCTTTTACGCACCACCTCTTGGTGTTTCACTCGACTTCACAAACTCATTGGGAATCCAATTTTTACTCGTACCTCCTAAACAAACTGGAGAGGAACCGTTTTACCTGAGCAAGTACGAAATCACACAAAGTCAATGGCAAAGCTTGATGGTCAGTAATCCAAGCCAACTATTAAATTCAGAAGGTCCTGTGGAACAGGTCAACTGGAATGATACGCAAGTGTTTATAGAAAGACTTAACCAATTAGAAGGTACTACTCGATACTCTCTGCCATCAAAATCAGAATGGTCCTATGCAGCAGCAGCTGGCTCGCAAGGACGCTATCATTTTGGTAGTGAAAATTCACTTCTAAAGTTCTTTGCATGGTATGGATCTAATGCGACATGTCCCACAAACGGTGAGGCGCGCTGCCCTCAAACCAGAGGTGGACGACTTCCTAACTCTTGGGGATTCTATGATTTCTATGGAAACGTCAGAGAATGGGTTCAAAATGACTATGAACAAAATTTATCCTACCGATTTTCTATGAATTGCTCTTATTCCAATAATTCCACTAGAGCCTGTTTTACAAACTCTTTTTCCCTCAATCCTAACTCTTTTTCAAGTCCTAATCTAGGGTTTAGGATCAAGGCTAAAATTCTCAACCAAACTTATCAGAGTCCTTTTTTGCGTGACACAGAATATCAACAAGAACCATTTAAAATCTTTGGAAACTGATCAGCTGATCCTGATACTGGAGTCATAAAGCCTGTATCAAGTATACTTGTTCCATGAGTGTAGAGGTACTAGATAAGCCTGAACTTCAAACTCCATTTCAAATAGCTGATAAAGTACTGGAAATGAGCGATTCTGACATTCCCAGACCTCGTAAAATGCGGATTTTAATGAGCTATGCGAATCATCCCAATGATAGAGTAAGAGCCACCGCTCTAGATTCACTGGCACTCGTAATCAGTCCAGAATTAGTTAGTTTTTATCTTCCTTATCTCTCGGATTTAAGTTTTGAAGTTCGTGGGAATGCAATTACTTATCTTGCTACCGATTCCGTAATCGCTGAAACATATTCTGAGGAGATCCTTGAAGCAATGAACAGTTTGTTGCAAACATCCTCTGAGATCGCTCATGAAACGTTGTTGGGATGCCTCAGTAAACTGAATCGATCGGATTATGCTCAACAATTAGCGGACCTTGCGCGCTTAGCAAACAAAGAAATCCAGCAGCAAGCCCTTCAACTTCTAAGAAGCTGGAGTACTAAGTCATCTGAATTAATTGATCTAATAGAAAAAACTGAAAACTTCATTGGGATATCCAATTCATCATTAACAAAAAGAAGCCAACCTGATAATAAAATCAAATCGAATGACTTATTTTTAGATGCACAGGAATTTTTGCATGAATTGAAAGATGTATTATCAAGCTCAAATAATAATAGTAAAAAAGCATTACTCTCCCAAATTCGTAATTATGAAGTATTGCTAGACGAAACGGAATTATTTGAAATATTAAAATTTCAATTAACAAACGAAAAAGATATCGATTGCCTAGCTTTAATGATCGAGATTACCAGACAGTTATCAAATATTGATCATTGGGAGATTCTTAATCCTTTCTTACAGAATGAAAATATTAAATTAATTACTACGTCTGTGAGAGTTCTCTCAGAACGAAACGATATGCGTATCTTGCCAATGCTGATGGAAGTTATAAATGAAATACCTTTGTCTGCGCCCAAGATCAATCTTATTATTAATGGAATTCCAATTCTAAAGAAAAAAAGACCTGATCTAGCTGTTTTAGCTATCGAAAAAATAATTCAGGCTGACAATCAAAACTCTCTTTCAAATGTAAACAAAATACTTAAAGATTGGTTAAGTCCACCTGCTGAACTAAGTGCGGTCTTGATTCGCTGTTACCTTAACCGTCCTAATCAGAAACTCCACAATACGATACATTCTTATCTCGAATGCCACTCCACTCCATGGGACCTCGTATTGATCGATAATCTTTCGCACTTGGCACTTGAATCTGAAGCTAGAAAATCTCTTGAGGAAATCAAAGAGAAATTAATTAAAAAGCATAAATCTCAGAATACGCCTATTCGTCAACCAAACTACAAAAATAACGAGGTACAAAACCGTATGACAAATAATGAACTATTCTGGTTATTGCTACTACAAACATCTCTGGCACTATTTACGTATTTGGTAATAGACTACTTCGTAATTGGCTGAAAATTTCTAAAAATGGCATGACGCTTTCCAGTGGTTCCGTCCATCACTGTAACGAATAGCGATTTGATACTCATCAATCTAATCTGCTCATCTAAAGACTCACCGACGGCAAGGACCATCTCTCTACCTTGATATATCAATCGTGCCTTTTCAGTACCATCCCGCCAAATCTCTTTACCCAAAAATCGAATGGGTAAAGGAACTCGATAAGGATTACTACGAACCAATCGAAATCCTAACGACTTTTTGCTTTTATTTGCCTGCAAGAAGCCGCGGTTTGAACAATTGAGTTCTGACTTTTCATTGCTTGTATAAGAACCACCTCTAATTACTTTTGAAAAACCACGATCCGGTCCTTTATAGTTCCGAAGGGGAGACTCTGGATAATAAGCGAACCAATCCTGAGTCCACTCATTTACATTTCCTTGTAAATCATGAAATCCCATGGGATTCGGTTTCATAGAACCTACTGGTAAAAGTTCAGCTTGCTTATTATCTCCGCTGTAATTTGCCACTTCATTGATACGTGAGGCAGAGACTCCAAATGGTAATCTTGTACCCCCGCTGCAAGCTCTTTGCCATTCCATCTCATAAGGAAGACGATAAGCATTTGTGCTCTCCATTTTATTTAATTTTTTAATAAAATCTTGCACCATTTCCCAAGTAACCCAATGAACAGGGTATCGATTTCCCTCTACCGCTAGTCCATGAACTCGAGGACCTTTACCTAGTTTATAATCACTGTGACCCATAACTTTATGCCATTCTTCCTGGGTAACTTCATTGACACCAAGATATACACCATCCTGCTGGATCACTTGCACCTTTTGATCATTAATATCATAAACACTGAATTCACCCGGCTCTAAAACCAAAAATTCTTGACCTATAGAATTTTTGAATCCCCGACGAACTACTTCATAGTTACCTCTAATATCTTTTTGTACTCGATAAGGAAAATTCGGATTCGTTTCAATTGCAAGATTTAACCATTCGAGATCGACAATGGGGTCGATACTATTAAATTGCTCCATTACCAAACTATATAAAGCACGTTTTCTAGTAAAGATTATCTCCCTAATTAGCCACCGGTCCACAACATCCGAGCCAATTCTGAAGTATTGGTAAAGCTTTGAAGGATTCCATTGAATCTGAGCGTGTTCCAAAAGGAACTTACCCACCTGTAAAGCACCTGCAATTGTATCAAAACCCGCCGGACTGACATCGACCATATCCTCTGGAGGTGGATTTTTGATCAATGTCATGCGCAATTTTTCAATAATTTTCTTATCTTCAAAACGTATAATCTGATCTAACAGGGGGTCCTCGTCTTCAGGAAAAAAATGATCTTCTTGCCAACCAGAAGGTTTTAACAATAACCAATAAATTAATTCAGAGTCTGGCCAATCTAAAGCCCTCTTGTAAAGCTCTTTCAAATTGTCGCGATCACCCAGTCTACGAGACTGTCGTAATTCTACGAAGAATAAAGCCATATCTATTTTTTTATAAAAACTTGGTCTAACTAGACCACTTCGGAGCTTTTTCCATTCTGGATATAAATTCATATGACCGGCTAGCACCGTAAGCAAATGTAAACTAAACTCGGGCTTGAAAAATGGCGGTTCTGGTAAATATTTATACCAAGCTCCTCCGGCTGACCAAGACGAAAGGATTGAAAACTCAAGGTCACCTCGTGGAATCCACTCTAATTCCTGTTTAAGCAAGCGAGCTATCTCCGAAAGTCGCTGTTCACGAATGATTAGATTATAATCAGGCAGTTTATAAGGTTTATGAGAAGTCTCCACAGAAGGGGGAACCTCAAATTCCTCTGCCTGAACTGGGCCAAGTGATACACATAGCAATAAAACCAGTGTCCTAAGAAAACCAATGATGATGATTTTTCGAGTCAACATATATCTCTCTGTATCGGCATATTTTGTTATCCTGGCAGGTTTTTAAGACAATTAGATGAAGGGATTTCACTAAGAAAAAGAAAGAGCAAAGGTTCTAAACCTTAAACGATACCTCGCCTACGCATTTCTTGATAGATCATCGTCTGTTCACGTCCCATCTGACCAGCAATTGATGAATTTTCCTCCGCTCTGCGTGTGAGATAAGGAATAATGTCATTTACAGGGCCATAGGGTAAATACTTACAAACGTTATACCCCTCGGCAGCCAAGTTGAAACTCAGATTATCTCCCATACCATACAACTGCGACATCCAAATTCGAATGTCATTATTATCTAGAGATTTCTGGCTCATAAGATTAATAAGGTTTTGTAGAGATTCCGCATTGTGCGTTGCAGCGCAAAAACTCACTACATCTAGATTATCCATACAAGTCTGAATTGCTACGTCATAATCGCGGTCAGTAGATTCCTTATCATGCTGAATAGGGGAATCGTAACCCATAGTAGTTGCTCTTAATCTTTCCTTTTCCATATAGGCGCCACGAACATTTTTAAGACCAAGGATAAAACCCTCGGATCGGGCTTGATCTATTGAATTAATAAGATACTCTAATCTATCCCAACGGTAGAATTGTAAAGTATTGAAAATAGTCGCACATTTTCTGTTATATTCCTGCATCAATTCTAAGGCTAATTGGTCTACACAGCTTTGATACCAGCTATCCTCGGCGTCAATAAATAATCTTTGCTGATTATCACTCACAACATCGGCTATCTTTTGTATACGAGACTTAACCTTAGTCCAATCAGATTTTTCTGAATCATTAAGAGGTTGATTGTTGGAAATTTTTTCCATTAAAGGCAATGAAGCAATAGCAGTTGGTTTAACGACCACAAAACTGACATTAGAGTTGTAGCGTGCGTAATCCACCATGCGAACCAGCTCTTCAACCGTTTGATCAAAACCATCATTAGTTTTTTTAGCCTCAACACTATAGTCAAGACAAGTAGAAACACCATAGGACCCCAAACTTGTAACTGTCTCATCGCAATCTTTAAGATGAGTTCCACCACAGAATTGGTCGAAGACTGTGATTCTAACAATGGGGCCAATAGGCAATCCAATAGAAAATGAAAACTTCGTGGCAGCAGTTAACATCTTATTGACCAACTGATTTCCCATGAGATCAAACAACTGATAGGCCCGACGTAACTCTCTATCAGTTTTTGCAATGAATGCTCGCTCATAATTTTGAAAGTTCAAGGTCATACTCAGATTTATAATCTCTAAATAGTCCTACGTCAAGTTAGTAACTATCAGGTGCAAAGTTCTAATGATATATTTGTATTATGGATGATCAGTCATTCACTCAACGTAAACGAAAGATTTTAGAGTTAATCTCACAAAATCAGTGGTCAAAAGCCTGCTTTCTAATAAAAGCAATTTTTCATGAGATCAATCCGATAGAAATCGAACAAAATAGCTGGCTGCTACTGAACTGGTTGAAATGTACCATGCATGCCCAAGATTATGCCCAAGCTGCAGAAATAATACAGTTAAGCCATAAAAGGGTTACAAGCTTTCATCTGCAGCAAAGTATTCAATGGTTGGAATTACACCAAAAATTGATTTTGTCAGTAGGTATCAAAAATATAGAACAAGCATGCGAATTACTTGTTATATGGAGAAAGCTATCCCCTCTATTTGCCAGTATGAAATATTGGCGTCAATGGGAAAATCTAAATTCAACAACTTTCGAAGCTTTACTCAAAGGAAGCTGGATTGAACTATTCTGGGAGCCCTTACTTTGGTGGCTCCAATGGTCAAAAGATTTCCACTCGCTATCAAAACCATCAATGGAGAAAACATTAGCTGCTTTCGAACTTGAGCCTAATACGTGGCTATTAGATATCATACAGAAAGATTTAATTCATTTTGAAAATGATACTGCAGAAAACATTAATAGAAGAATTCATCATCGAATCCAAAAATTGAACTATAAATTAAGCCCTCAAACTAAAGCCTTTGATATAAGTCAGTCGATCAATCAAGCCATTCTTGCTAAAGACCAATCAAAACTAATTAATATGCTAGAAGAGGGCGCAACTCCCAATGGATATCCAAATCTTCAGGGAGCCTGGTGGTTATGTTTAGAAAATAATACAGAGTTAAAATTTATCGAATGTTTGCTCTTAAAAGGTGCGTGGGTCAATACACGCAATAAATCAGGCTTTAATGCTCTAATGATAAGTACGGCTTGCCATAAATTAAAGCAATTTAGGTTACTCATCAAATACGGCGCCGACCCTCTTATGCGTACTTTAGAAGGGCAAAGTCTACTTCACCTTGCAGTGAAAAATAAGAATCTACAACTAGTAAATGAACTCCTAAATCTAGGCCTATCACCGGACTTGCCAGACCTTAGTGGCATTACAGCCCGCAAAATAGCAATTGATTCAGGAGCAAAAGAAATACTCTACGCGTTCAAAAATTAATCGATCCCAGAATAAGCTAAATCCTATTCTTTTCATTGCGCGTTACTTCCCAACTGTAAAACATCAAAGCAAACCATATCCATCCGAAAGTCCACTGGTGAGATTGCGTAAATGGTTCAGAATAAATAAATACCCCACAGGATAACTGGAGAAGAGGTGCGATATATTGCATCAAACCAATACTGCTCAAAGGTAAAATTTTAGCTGCACTAGCAAACAACAATAGGGGTAAACTTGTCATTAAGCCTGCACCAATTAGCAATAAATCAATATGCCAATGAAAATTCAGAAAAACCAATTGATCTTGACTGGCTAACCAAACCAAATAACTCACAGCTGGTAAAAACATAAAGCTTGTTTCAACGCTTAAGCCTACTAATGATTGCGCACGTACAGTTTTTCTTACCAAAGAATAAATAGAAAAGGTGCTTGCAAGTGTTAAAGCGATCCAGGGAAAGTATCCAAGTTTAAATAAGGGCCAAAAAACTCCGCAGGATGCTAGAAAAATTGCAGTCCAGCCCCTCCAGCCAAGACGTTCCCCAAGAATTATGATTCCAAAAGCCACTGTAAATAATGGGCACAAAAAATAACCTAAAGAGGTCTCGATAATATATTTATTCTGGACAGCCCAGATATATGTCAGCCAATTTAATCCCACTAAAGAACCACTGACTGCCAAACGCAATAATGCCGAACGATCTTGTACAACTCTTGACAGCTGTGGCCCTTGACCCATCAAAGGCACTAACAAATAACATATTGCCAGAGACCAAACCATTCGATGTGCCAAAACCTCAGTAGAACTGGCTGGCCCCATAAGTTTCCAGTAAATGGGA
>CAZYUV010000047.1:0-15666 GCA_964650625.1 uncultured bacterium | reverse complement strand
TACATGAACGGAATCGAAGATATTAGGCCGAAAGACTAGAGCAAGATCCATGTTGGCATTGCTCAAATTACTATTCGCTATTTTACTGCTATTAAATGTAGGAGTGTTTCTGCTTTTCATTTTTTGGCCTGCAGATAGTGTAAAACAAATCCATGAAACGCTAGCGCATGTAAACATAACAGAGAGGTATTTTTCTGGGGGTGACGCAAAAAGTGCTGGAGAGTCGAAGCCTAAAGGTGAGCTTCAAAAAAGTGACGATTGGAAGGAGCGTAGCCCGAAAGATTTGAAAGTTTATTTGTCTGAGCGTGGCGTAGAATTGACTAAAATAGACTCGGTACAATATTTAGGTGAGATTTTGGGTGGTCAGTCGTCTAAATCTGTTAATAAGTTAAACCTTCTTCGTCCGGAAGGTAGAGATTTAAGCGCAGGTTCATTGGTTGATACCACCATGATTGTTCAATCCAGCGAACAGATTGTTGTATCTAAAATTGAATCGAGGCCTGTTGTATCTAACAAAAAACTAGAAAGCAAACTTTCCAAGACTGCAACTTCTAAGATGCTCAATATTACTAGTGTTAATGATTCCAACTCTGTATCAGAAGAGCAGATAGTTGAAGATCAACTGACTGAATCGGAGATACAAACAGATACATTTGGTTCATTAGCTGATAGTTTAGTTGAAACTAATGTATATGATTCTTTGGCAGGAGTAACTAAACAATCTAGTGAAGTAGCGATGCAGGTGAGAACTCAATTAATTGAGAATAATCCAGTTTTGAAAGATTCTCTACTGAAGCCATCGGTTAGGCCAATAAATTCCGAGATAATAGGGGCTTCCAATGCTGTAGATTCTACGAGATCTGAAAGCCAGCCTCAATCGATGCAAACGATACTTACAAATAAATCGAACAAGCAAGTTCATGTTTCTGAGCATAATAAAGTTTATGAATTGAATGCCTTGATATACAACCCGCTAGAGCTTCCTCAGCCAGAATCTATATTTGTCGAATGTTGCGATGACTCATCTCTGAAGGTTTATTTGCCTGCTAATTTAATTGAAAACACTGATGGTACATACCTATCTCAAGATCATCTAGAGTTATGGTTTGATCGAACCAGTATTAAGCCGAGAGCTGGATATGGAAAAATTTCTCATCAGTTTGGTATTGGTTTGCATAAAGAACCGTGGGCAATTGATTTTTTACAAAATGATTCAGATTGGAAGCTAAACGTATCTGTTATCGAAAGAGGCGATATTCTCGTAGTTACAATAGAAAATATTCCTCCCGATTTAAGAGGATGGAATATAGTGTTTTCTAAAGCCGTTAAAGAAGGTAAGAACTGGGTTCAAGGTCAACTTGTATCTGCCGTTGAAAAGTTTACTTGGGGAAATCCTGATCGTTTAATTCCTCTAGAGCCAGGTTCTATACAAAATGCGACTCAATAAATTTTTAACGAAGGCAGGAGTTTGCTCTCGACGTAAAGCTGAGCATTTAATTAATGAGGGTCGCGTAACGGTGAACGGAAAACGGGCTCAAATTACCACGGCTGTAGGTCTCGAAGACCAAGTTAAAGTAGATGGAAGAAGCGTAATATTAAAAGGCTCACAAAATTACGAAACTTATGCCTTCTATAAACCTAGAGGTGTCATCTGTACGCTATCTCCTAAAGAGCGACCTAACTTAAAAGATTGTCTTCCGATGGAGGGGCATTTCTTTCCTGTGGGTAGACTAGATAAGGAAAGTGAAGGTTTATTAATAGTAACTAGTGATGGCGAATTAGCTAATAAATTGACTCATCCTAGTTTTGAGCATGAAAAGGAATATTTGGTTTGGTTACATTCAGATTTTGACGATCAATTTCTTAATAATCTTTTAGAGGGAGTAGTACTAGATGGGAAGCTGGCTAACGTGACCTCTACCGATCGCCTATCTAAAAACAAGTTTAAGGTAACTCTTACAGAAGGTAGAAATAGACAAATTCGTCGCATGGTTGAGTTACTCGGTCATGATGTACAGAAACTAAAACGAGTAAGAATTGGAGCTTTTTTGCTCAGTTTGAAAAATGGCGAATACAAGAGATTAGGTAAGACCGAGATTCTCCGATTACAGAAGCCAATCAAATAATACAAATGGTTGTAAATTGTCATTAACTCAAGTAAAAGGTGCCTGGGCTGAAAATCTTATTCTTGAAGAATACCTCAGGAAGGGATTTCTTTTCATAGGTAGGAATATTCGCTGTGGTGGGGGGGAGTTGGATCTGGTTTTCCGATGTGATGAGCATCTAACATTTGTAGAAGTTCGTTATTTAAGGGTAACAAGTTTCATGCATCCGATAGAATCAATAAGTCACAAAAAGCTACTGAACTTACGCAGAGCATGCCAAGCCTATCATCATAAGTATTATAGAACGGGAGTAGATTATAGTCTGGATATCGCTACAGTTACGGGAGCCTCGAGCTCGCCTAAAATTGAGATTTGGTCAGACGTTTTAGAAGGTTAATCATCGGTGATTAATTTTTGTTAGATGATTTATTAATTGTTTGAGTTTTCTTTGGTATCGGTCTAAATCACTGCATTTATATTCGTTGCGATGGTGTTCTTTTATACTAGCTCGGCCCAGTTGAATTAGAGCCTCTTTTGAGTTTTGCTGTAGTTGCTGGATCAGGTTTTTTTTCTGATGACTTTTTAAGTTTTTATCGTTTTTAACCTTCCGTATTTTTTGCGATATGTTTACGATTTTTCCTCGAATGGAATTAAGATGTTCACATCGCGTATTTGACTTATTTTGTTGGTTAAGTTGCAAATAACCTACTTCCATAAGTAGTTCACTAATTTTATTTCGTATGTTTCGAGCTTTACGAGCTAGGCTGACTTGGACTTGTTTTTCACTTGAAACATTAAGTTTATATTTATCGGGTTGATACTCTTCGGGGATCCAAGATATGACATCTGATGTGGGCGATGATAACTCTTTCCAATCTATTTCACTTTGATTGTGATCAGTGAGTTTAATAGCATTAAAAAATTCTTCAACATTTAATGATTGTAGTTTCTGATGTAAATCTATTTTTTTTGCAATTTCTTTAGTGCCTACTGAATCAGTGCATGGGTCATTAACATTAAGGTGCTTTGATGGTGGTTTTGAAACTTTAAATGTTTTAGAAGATTCAGGTAAATCTAAAAACCTGTCTTTAATGATTATGGAGTCCTTAGTATCATCATTAAGTGTGATAAAACTCTCGCTATTCTTCGGATTAATAAATTGACCTCTGACTGAGGTACTTGTATCAAGCATTGTCGCCTTGTATTTTTTAAAATACTGTAGAGTTTCCATCGCTTTCTCACTTACAGAGGAATCGGAGTCTGTGGATAGCCGTTTCATTTGTACAATTACATCATTGCAATGATAAGCCCTTAAGGCTTGAATAGCTCGTAAACGGATATCTCGATAAGGGTCATGTAAAGCTTTCATTAGAAGGCTACGATAAAGTTCATTAGAGTATAATTTTGAGATTGCCCAAATGGCAGATTCTCGCATACTTATTCGTGGGCTGGAGAGCATTTCTTGTAAGGACTGGTTAAGTATAATCGGGTTAGTTTCCTTAAGAGCTACGATTACGTTTGCGCGGACTCGATTGTTCTGATCACCAAGCATTGGAGTTAGGATTTTATCAAGCTGGTCTTGGGGAAAAGACTTGGCGCAGATTTCCACAGCCTTAGCTCTGCATCTATCGTCTGTATGATTTAGGTAGCTGGAGTAATTTTGTAGAGTGACTAATGCCGGATCAGGTTTTATAGAATTAGCAATATGTGAAGAATTGGTGTGATCTACTTTTAATTTTGCGCTCTTTTTCAAATTTTTAGAGGAAATATCTCTGACTGTTGAACTATTTGTTTTGTCACGTGAAACTATGTAGTTAGCGAGAAAATTTTTAGCTTTTCCAGAAAGGTAAGAGATGTCTGGATTAGTGGATGTGTGAAATTGATTAATAAGAGTTTTCAATTTGTTGAAGTTTTCTTCTTCATAGTATTCATCGATTTGTAGTCTAGTAATGTACATTAAGGCTAAAATAATGGTTTTTTCGTTATTGCTTTGAAGGTCTTTAACTATTTTATTTATTTTATTATTAGACATTCTTAAACTCTTTAAACAATGGATTCTATATTTGGAACTCCTAGTGCCTAGTTCCTTATTTGAATACCATTATTCGAGGAAGGTTCCAAATTATTCAATGTGGACCTCGCAATTTCACAAATTTGGATACTCAAATCTTTTTGAAGATATTTGAGCTGTGCGATAGTTTCCGAGCAATAATGCTTACCTAATGCCATTATAGCTTCTGAACGAACTCTTTCAGAACCGGGCAAGCTACAGTTTGTTAAGATGCTGACGATTTCAGAAGTCGTTTTTAGATTAGCTAAACAATGAATTGCTGAGATTGTTGATTCTTCATCATTAGAGCTAATCATTTTTTGCAAACAATTGATAACCTTCCGTTCACCAAATCGATTAAGTATGCGAATAGCGAATTTTCTAACTCTAGAGTTTGTATCATTTATCAGATTTATAACATCCTTAAGATCTTCTAACTGGGCGTGATAGCGGTAAACCTCTAAAGCTGCGCAACGAATTAATGGGTCATCGTGTTTCAAAAAATTAACATAGAGATTTAAGTCTTCTATTTCTTCATATTCCGATGAATTAATAATCGCTTGGTATGTCTGAAATGGAGTGTTAAGTCCGGATTGTAATACCTCAATGCATTCAATATATTTTTCATGCTTCAAAGAAGACCGAAACGAAAAGTGTTGATCAAGTCTGTCTCTTGAAAGAATTGCTAAGTCAGCAAGATGTTGATTTTTAGATAAACTCATTTGGCGCAAAATACGGTTTATAAGATAGAAAGACTGCGCATCTTCAATTATCGAAGGAGAAATTCTACTAAGTTTTATTAAAGTTAAATGAACCAACTCTTTATCATCAGACTGTAGTTCTAAAGCTATTTCTGAGAAGAATAAACCCATATATTTTTCCTAAAAATATTTTCAAACTTAAGTTACTTGGTAATTTAGTTGCTTACCTGCGAAAGTTCTTTACGAATTTTAAATAGTTTATGCAGGCGGTTAACAGATGATTCAACTCCTTGAGTCGACATTTCATCTGAGCATATCAGACCATATATGACTTCTCCCATATCAATATGAGCTTCTTCTAGTAAAAGTTTTGCATTTTGCAACGTCAATTTATCATTCAAATTGCCACCTATAGCTTTTGTAATAGATTTAACTAAATTTTGATCACGTTTGCTTTGCTCTAATTGCTTTATTTTTGCTAGGGCTTTTTCTATACGTTGAATATTTGAAGTTAACAATGGATTGTCAGCATCACCCGACTTTATTTTTTTAAAAAAATGTTGGCCTAAATTAAGGAATTCAATCTCTATTTGTTCATCGACATTGGAGGCATCAGTAAGGTAAGATTCCTTCGTCTTCTGTTCAGTAAGAATCTCTGTTTTTGGTTTATTATCTATGTCGATGTGTTCAGCAACCGATGCGTTTTTCACATCTGGTAATTTTATTCGATTCATTGTTATTTCGTTTGCTAACGAGTGTAAATATTCCAGGGCAATCTCTGATACCTCAATATCCGGATCTTGGGCTAGACGGTTAAGTATTGGAGTAATCAACTTAGCTGCGGAGCGACCAAATAATGCCTTTGCTGCCTGAATTCGGATTTGAGATGATTTGTCATTGGCAGAAATATTGATTAATTGAATGATTTCGTCTCCTGACAATTTGCTCAAGGATTTAATAGCCAATAGTCTTCGATGTTCATGATCATCTTGTAGTCTTTCTCCAATGTAAGAAAGAATTTTTTTAGACTCAAATTTTGATAGAGTTTCGCTAATATTTATTACTTCCTGTGGATTAGAAAGGTTAATTTCGGGCAATAATAAATTAATTATGTCTTCACAATCACCCAGATTGCTGATCGCAGTTATAGCGTTTTCACGCACATTTGGTTCAGGATGATAGATAAAGATATGAAGCAAGTTTACTATCTTTCGTTTAGATATAAGCGATAATGCTTTAATTGAAAGAACCAAAACTTGTTCGTCTTTCTCGTTGATTAACATGTTCAGAATATTTTGATAAGCATCAGTGTGCTTATGATTAATTATTTGAATTAGGCAGTTTTTGCGAACTTTGGGATCTGAATTTTCTAATTCATCAATTTTAAATGGGAGGCTGATATTGGTGTTTATCTGATTTTGAGAGGCAGTTGACCGGTTATTTTGTCTAACAAGGTGTTGCTTTAGATTAGCCATTGCAGCTTTGGTTAGCTGCAGAAATTCGGGATCCTTAATTTGTCCATAACCCAAGAGGATCTCTTGCATGCCAAGAATTGTCTCAGAACTAAAATCGTTCTGAAATTGATACCTAGATAAGGTATCTAATGCGAGCAAGCGAATCTCGACATCTGGGCTTTCCAAATTTTTAATTAAGATTTCTATTTCCGATGTCATCTTGGATGCTTTAGAAGGTCAAGGATTCGTTCGATTTTTACAGAAAGTCCAAGAAATATAGAGTCTGCGATTATGTGATGTCCTATATTTAGCTCTTTAATTTCTCTGATGTTCAGTATCGGGCGCAAGTTTGATTCTTTCAGGCCATGACCTGCGGCTACTTCAATATTAAGTTTGGAGGCTAATTTTGATGCATCTGAAATACGCTTTATTTGAAGGTTAATATCAGTGGAGTTAACAGCTTCGGCATATTGACCGGTGTTGATCTCTATCTCTTTAATGCCCAAATCATGACACGCTATAATTTGCTCTTCGCATGGATCAATAAAGATTGCAACTATAGTATGTGGAGATACTCGGCTTAGGTAATTTTTGAATATTTTAACGGAGCGTTTTTTAACAGCAATATTGAGACCACCCTCCGTGGTAATTTCATTGTTTCTTTCTGGTACTAGGGTAACTTTATCCGGTTTTACTTGACCTGCTATTTCTCGCATTTCTTTGGCAGTAGACATTTCCACATTGAATGGTATGTTGATCTTGGATTTCAGTATCTTTAGGTCCGCGTCCTGTATGTGACGTCTGTCTGAGCGCAAATGGACGGTGATCTGATCAACTCCTAACTGCTCAGCCAGTAGGGCTGCCTCTAATAAGTCTGGTTCGGTAGTTTTACGCGCTTCTCTTAACGTTGCAATATGATCTATATTTAATCCTAATCTCATACCTATGCCTTAAACCTTAAAAATTACATGGCCAGAACGTTCAATCAAAGACGCACCGGAGCGTCTGTAGGAATGGATATTCTCATTACAGCAGGTACAGTTAGAGAAGTCAAAGAAGTGTTCTACTGAACGTTCCAGTCTATTCCACTGATTTCTGAGTATTTTGACAAGCGAAATACTCCACTGTTTTCGATTAACTTTTAAGATACTGTTTTGGTTGAACTGAGTGAGATCTCTAAAAAGTTTTTCAACGTCTTGACGTACCTTAAAGCAACAAGATTTTATGTGATCCCCAACAATGAGTTGGCTCAAATCATCCGATGAATCATTATTCCAACTTTTTAGAATATTAGTGTGAATACCTTTGTAACCAGCATGCAAGAGTCCGATACTTTTTTGATTGAAAATGAAGACAGGGATGCAGTCCGCTGTTCTTATGATTAACGCCGTATTTGTTTCTTGAGTAACCAGACCATCGCAATTCTCTTTTTGTTCGAATTCAGACTGCGACTTAACGCTGGTCACTTTATTTGAGTGGATTTGCTCTGCACTTACAAAATTTAATCTGGGAAAAACCTTGCGTAAACTGCGATAGACATCTCGGTTATTGCCATTAAGAGGTCGACCACTTGTGTCTTTTGATGGAAGACTCAACCAATGTACAGAACCTTTTCGATAGACTACAGTTTCAAAAATTTGGTTTCCGGTGTTAAAACGGTGCAATTTACAGAACTCGAATGCGTTCATAATTTATTTTTTTTCAAAAGGTTTTTGATATTGATTAATTGAGTTCTGAAGCTCTTGAGCATAATCTTTATGAAAGCCAGCATTCGAATTTTGCATCACTTCTGAAAGTAATTCAGCTGCACTCGTAAACCTCCTTAAGCTTGCTAGGCTAAAAGCTTTAAGGACTTTAGCTTCCAAAAACTCTTGATCATCCTCAATGGCTTTGTCTAGGAGCTTGAGAGCCGTAATTGGTCTTTGAAATTGGAGGTATAGAAAGGCTGCATTTTTGAGCGCTCGGGCGTTTTCTGGTTGGATTAGCAATATTTTACGCTGGATATGCAAACATTCTTTAAATCTTTTCTGATCGAAAAGAGAATTACCATAATGAAAAAGCTTTTGAATTCGCGAATCATAGGTTTGATAGCCTAAATTTTTGGCTTCTCTTAGTGCGGTATTAGCGGAAATCGTATACTCACTATTGCTCCAAAGGTTAATAACCGTTTGGAATTGGGAGATTGCTTCCTCACGAATCCCAGCTTTAAGAAGTTCTTGCCCTATTACATAATGTTGTTGGAGACTCAATTGCTCAAGTTCTTGGGTTTTCTTCTGAAACTTTGTTACATCTTCTTCGATTGGTACAAGAAACGGGTTTTGATCATTTTCAAGAGCTTCCCATTTATTCGATGAAAAACCGATGGTTTTTTGTTCTGCTTGAACATGACCAGTTCTTATATTTTCTTTTTTTGATTTTGGTTGCAGTAAAGGGGTTGGTGTAAGTTTATTTTTATGGTTAATAGCAACAAATTCACCGTTTAGTTTTTCTCTAGCTTCATACAAAGGTAGTAGACTGTCCAACTTAGATAGGAGATAGTTGCGAACAGGGCTTTCGTTCTCAATAAGATCCAAAGCTTTTTGATAGGATTTAACTGCTGCGTTAGTATTCTTTTCTTCTTCCAAAAACATAGCAATAGATATCCACAAAGGTGCATGTGTGGGATTCAATTTTCGGGCAAGTGAGAAATGCCGTTTGGCAGCTTTTCGATTATGAGCTTTCCAATTAATCATTGCCCAATGAAATTGGAGATCAAACCAGGCATAGTTAGCTTGCTGTATTTCTTGGATAACCCTCTGAGCGAGACCATACTCTTTTTGCTTATAATGTAACCAAGCTAGAGCGTGAAGGCAATAAATACTTCTGGGGTTTCTATTAAGACCATTCTGGGCCATTTCTTTTGCAGCTTCAAAATCTTTTCTATATGTTAATAGTAGATAAGCTGTCATACCCAATGAATAATGGTTTTTTGAATCGAGACGTAATGTTTCCTTTAAGAATTCCAAAGCTTTTTCAGGTTGCTTGTTCGCAATGTGTTTTTGAACGATTTTATTCCATTGTTTAATTCTATTTTGTTCACGGTGAGCTTCCACCTTAGGGTTTAATCGTGCATTTGGATTCGGATTACGCCAAGGCGAGCGAGAATTGCTCCAGATTACAGAGTGCATCATTAAAAAAATGAAACACAGAAAAGCAGTATTTAATAGACTTTTCTCACAATAATTATGACTCGGATTCAAAGATAGTCTCCAATTGAAAACATTTTAATGCATTGTTGAAGCTAGACAGAAGTAAGTCCTCCAGTTCCACATTACGTAGCTCTGCGACTTTTATTGCCACAAAACTAACATAGCTAGGCTCATTTCTTTTACCACGCATTGGAACTGGAGCTAGGTATGGACAGTCGGTCTCCAGTAATAGTTTATCTTGAGGGACTGAGAGCATAGCTTCTCGAACATCGTTCGCGTTTTTGAAAGTTACAATACCGCCAAATGATGTATAAAAACCAAGGTCGACGACTTTCTTTGCTTGTTCTACATTTCCAGTGAAACAGTGGACTACTCCTTTGCAGTAGTCAACTTTTCGGATTACCTCAAAGAACTCATCGAACGCTTCGCGCACATGAATGATGCATGGCATTGAGCTGTTTTTAGCTGCAATTAATTGACGTTCGAATATTTCAATCTGAGTGGCTCGAGGTGAATTGTCGTAAAAAAAATCTAACCCCATTTCACCAGCGGCGACGACCTTAGGATCACTGTATAAATTAATTATTTCTTCAATTTCATCGTAGCTATGTGTACTGGCATCATGAGGATGAATTCCGCTAGACGCAAAGCTTTTTGGAAACCTACTTGCTATTGCGATACTTAGTTTAGTTGATTTAAGGTCGGATCCGACGTTTATCCATCCTTCCAGCCAATCATCGCAGCGTTGTAATACATCCTCTCGATCCTGATCGAATTTTTCGTCGGTGAGATGGGTGTGAGTATCAAAAAGTTTTGGAAAATCTGAAGGCTGAAGATTCATTAAGACACCTTACTACCCTCTTGAATATAATGCTCAACACTTACTAGGCTAAGTTCTTTCTTGTTGGCGGCAGCCAGTATCATCCCCTCAGAAAGTACCCCTCGAAGTTCTACGGGTTCTAGGTTTTTTACGAAAACGACCTGCATACCTATTAATGTTTCACATTGATAATGATTCGCAATTCCTGAAACGACTTGCTTTCGACCAGCCGAAGTTGAGAGCTCAAGGATTAACAATTTCTCAGCATCAGGATGAGGCTTTGCTTGCTGAATTGTTACTAGTTCAAGCTTGACTCTTTTGAATTCATCGATAGTAATCAAAGAATTCTTGGAATTATTCTTTTGAGTATTTATTTTGGGGGTGTCAGAAACTTCCACGTCGATCTTAATTTTAGGAAATAGAGGCTTGACTGCGCTTAACTCAAGCGGTGATAGCTCATTTGGAAGTAGTGTCATTTTCCAATTTGTTTGCTCATCAATTTTTTTATCGTTGAGGATTTTAAGGATTCGATTAGTGGAGTCAGGTAAGAAAGGGCTGCTTGCTATTGCAAAACTCTTAATTGCTTGAGCCATGTAGCGATTAAACATGGCAAAAGACTCTAGATTCTTTTTTGCTAACTCCCATGGTTTCTGTGTATCAACAAAGCGATTACATAGTTGAAGATAAGTGTGAAGATGGTCTAGGGCTTGAGATATCTTAAATTCATCCATAAGCTTAGAATAACTGTTTAATTCGTTTTGTAAGCTGTCAAAAAAAATGCGGCCGTCTTGTGAAATTTCAGAAATCCCAGGGAGTGGTCCTTCGATTTTTTTGGATGCAAATCCTAGTGTACGTTGCACCAGATTACCTAAGTCATTTGCTAGTTCTGAATTATAGCGTTTGACGAGAATAGATTCGTCAAACGTGCCGTCTTGGCCTAATGAGATTTCTCTTAGTAATGTATATCGTAGAGCGTCATTACCGTATTTTTTACTCAGTTCCATGGGGTCTTGGCTATTTCCTTTACTCTTGCTCATCTTTTGACCACCGACTAAAATCCAGCCATGTGCAAGTATTGTTTTGGGTAATGGTAAATCCAAAGCTAACAGTATGGCTGGCCAGATTATAGCGTGGAACTTTAATATATCTTTACCCACAATCTGGCATGAAGCCGGCCAATATAATTTGTATCGCTCTTCGTCTTGAAAAATTCCAGAAGAGGTTAAATAGTTCATCAAGGCCTCTACCCAAACATAAATTACTTGACTAGAGTCTCCTGGCACGGGGATTCCCCAATCCACACTTGCACGACTTATTGAAAGGTCATCCAGTCCATGCTCTAGCATTGAAATCATTTCTTTTCTTCGGTTTCTAGGTAGCACGAAGTCAGGATGTTTTGAGTAATACTCTAATAGTGGCTCAGCAAATTCCGACAATTTGAAAAAATAATTTTCTTCCTCAACACGCTGTAATCTTGGATCATTTTCTGGGTCTTCACTTATTTCGCGTACTCGGCTATCTGGATAAAAATCTTCATCGTTAATCAGGTACCATCCACGATAGATCCCCTTGTAAACAATTCCCTTTTCGATCAGTATTTGAACTAAGCGCTTAACGACATCTTTGTGACGATTTTCGGTTGTTCTAATAAAATCATCATATTGGATTCCCAACGCTTTCCATGCTTCGAGGAAAATTTCAGATATAGCGTCAGCCTGAGCTTGAGGACTACGACTATTTTTAGTGGCAACTTCTTGCACCTTTTGGCCATGTTCATCGGTCCCAGTTGTAAAACGAGTGGGCGTACCTTTTAGTCTTTGATATCGAGCGAGAGAGTCTGCTAGTAAAGTTGTAAATGCGTGCCCGATATGAGGCGTACCATTAGCATAGTAAATTGGTGTTGTAATATAAAAGCCTGATTTTGTCATGCTTCCCCACGAGTCATTTCCATATCTAAATTTATTTGTTCTTGTGGTAATGGATCCAAATTCTGAAGTTGATAAACTCTCAATTGATTAGCTCCCTGATTGAGTGATTCTTTAAGTGTGGAATGGCACTGACGTAAAACCTCTTGCCAAGGGATGTTTAATTCGCTCAATGAGACTAAACCTAAATTTACTTCGCCGATTGGTTCATCCCCATGATCAAGGCTTAAATAATGGACTAATTTATCCAAAATTTTAGCAGCTTCAATCATAGCTTCCTGTTTACTCTGTGACATTGTACTTATGAAAAAGAGTTGGTCCTCCTGGGTCATGGTAGCAGGAAGAGAAACTTGTTGTCGTAAAATTTCCGCGATTTGTAAAATGGTCTCTTTCTGATTCTCAGGATTTGTCAATTTGACATAGATTGCGAACAAATTGAAATAGCGCTTTTGAATTTTCGCGCAAGACATGTAATAACTGGAATAATAGTCAAATTGAGGGAATGAAAGAGCTTCTAGAATAACATTATGAGCTAGATCGGGCTTTTGGAACAGTCTTTGATAAAGTTGTTCTGTAAGCATTTCAAATGTTTGAATATGATCTCGAATTGATTCAAGACTGCTGCCACCTTCGCGAATCCAAAGTAAAGCTCTAGTTTTTTCTTCATCAGCAAGTGGAAATAGTGCGCCATAGATAGGAACATTTGGGTTTTCGGGCGAAATGAACTGTCCTAAATTAGGATCCGACTTGAGATCATTTGTTATTTGGGTGGAGCGTTCTTGATAGACTTTACCTGAAAACTCTGATAAGAGTGAAAAATCTTTTGACTCAACGTGAAACTCTAATTCGGTACTGCCATTGTGTCCGATTCTGGCCATGCTATAAATTTTTTCTTGGCCCACATGAAAAAGATAAATCTCGGCTCCGGGAAAAAGATCGTGTAAGTCTTTCAAGAAAGTTTCGACAACTTCTCGACTACCGCGCTCTTTAATTAGCAAGTTTTGAAGATAAGGTATTGGGTTTAGGTTACCCTCAGGAAGGCGCGATTTACTGGCTGTCTCTACAGCTTGCATAACTTCCACGAAACCTTGCTGAAAATGATGGAGTGGATGTTGTTGGTCAAGAGCTCGAATTTCTAATTTTTGAGATCGAAGAAGTTCTTGCAAAAATTTTATAACACCTCTCTCGTAACTTTTGCTCAGAAATCTACGAAATCCTTCAATTAGTATTACTACGAATACACAAGGTACAAATACCTTTTGAAATTCAAAATGATATTCTTCTGGCGTTGCTTTTATTCCAGCATAATAGAACAGTAGCAGGCTCAGTAAAAAACTTGAATCATATAATATGCGTTGCCAGCGGTTCATGTTTTCCTTTCCAATTCTACATTACTATTACTATCTGTTTCAGATTTGGTAGCTTTATAGTTTTCGTAAGTAGTCACGAGATTACGCCCATTCTGCTTCGAGTGATATAACGCTTTGTCGGCAGCTTCGTATAAGTCTTCTATATTGCCAGCATCTGAAGGGTATGAAGCGATACCAATGGAGACGGTAATATTTGTGTCTTCAGATGCATTGAGTTTCAAGGGAGTATTAGAAATTAAGTCTCGAAGTCTATTCGATGGGGTTTCTGCTTCTTGTGCATTTTGCCCTGGGCAAATTATTGCGAATTCTTCGCCACCGAGTCGGCAGGGAATATCGCAATCTCGAACTGAGCGAGCGATTGTTCTAGCAACTTGAATAAGTACATTATCTCCACATTGATGGCCGTAGGTATCATTAAAATTCTTAAAGTGATCTATGTCTAACATGATCAATGCAAATGGTTCTTTAGATTTAGTCATTAAATGATTGGCATTTTGATAGAAGAATCGTCTTACGTATAAACCTGTCATTTCGTCGGTGATTGCCATCTTGTATAAACGAGCATTATCCATTGCGGTAGCGCAAATATTTGCAATAGCATGAAATAAGCTTAGATCGTAATCATTAAAGCTATAAGGCATTGATTTAGAAATATTCATCACTCCTAATGCTCTGTCTTTACTAACCAACGGTACAGACAACATGGTTCCAGGCGTTATATTCTTCCGCTTAAGCTTCACAAATTGGTCGTCCTTAAGTGTATCTAAAACAAGCATGGGTTGTTGAGTTTGAAAGACGTGACCTGCGACCGATTCTCCGCTAGCCAAAACGGTTTTACGAATTACATCCTTTTGAAGTCCTTTAGCCATGGCTATTTTCAGCAAATTAGTGCTTTCGTCGTGGATCATGATTGACCCTTTTTCCGCAGCCATAACATCAATGACAGTATCAAGTATTGTTCGTAACAATATACTGTACTCAAGTTCGCTAGATACTATCGTACCAACTTGATAGAGAGTTTGGAGCTCGGTAATTTTCTTTTTTAAGTGATTTTGATAGTCTCTAAGATTGCGGCGCATAACATCAAATTTCTCTGCTAACTCACCAATTTCATCATCTGAAGAAGCAGAGACTTGAACGTCTAAATCCCCCAAAGCAATTTTTTCGGTCGAATAAACCAAACGTCGCAGTGGTTTGGTAATCTTTCCAGCGACCCAGAATCCCAGAGTGGCAGCAATAAAAAGGTAAATTAGAACATAATATGCAAAAGTCACTTTAAAATTTTCTAGATTCTCTGAACTAGTGCCTTTTGGTACGAAGACCACTTGCCAAGGTGGAGTGTCGTCATGCCCTTGAGCGGATGTACCGTTATCGCCAAGAATTTCTTGAAGATCTTTAACATAGGCACCGCTTCGGTATAAAAAGCTAGAGGGTAGAATGTGTCCAATTTTATGTTTACTGTTTTTGGATTTGCTGATGATTTTACGGTGATCGTCAAGGATGTAAATATCCGAGTACTCATTAGTATATTCTAGAAAAATTTTGAGATCATTGAGGTTTTTTTGGTAGAAAGACATATCCAATTGCACGATCACAACCCCTTGGATACTATTATTCTTATAAATTAAAGTTCTTAGTTGGGGACTATTTTCACTATTTTGCAAAAAGTCATTACTTGGTAGATTTTCATAAAGACTCATGCCGTACAAATGTAGCAATGATTTGGAGAAGAGTTCTTGTAAATCTTTAATTTCAGAAAACCTAGAGGTTTTTGCAATTAATTTTTTTCTGTTGTCATAAACTCCCGCACCTCGATAAAGCGGGTTTTTACTTACGAATTCTTGCAAGCTATTTTGAATATGCTCGATTTTCATGTCTAGGAACTGAGGTTGCATGGAGTACTTTTCCATGTGAACCCTAGTCAGTCTGAGAGTTCCAATGACGTGGCTGGCAATGAAATTAGCGAACGCTTCATTGGTTTTATTCATATAGGATCGAATCAATTTTTCTTGTTCTGTAAGGGAGAACAATCCTATTGGCGCTGCTGTTATCA
>CAZYUV010000046.1:12208-15676 GCA_964650625.1 uncultured bacterium | reverse complement strand
AGGTGTTGGCCTAATTTGGTATAGCGCTACACTTAAGCATTTGGGGGCGATTCACCTTGGGAATCTGATGCTCAGTTTTTTCGTCTGGAAATTTATTCGTCGGGAGCTAACAATTAAGGATTTAACGACAGGCTTTCTAATTTTAACAATGCTGGTTCCCTTTTACCCTCTGGAAGGTCTCTACGACTATATTGGAATAGCATTTAGTCATAATCCAAAGCTGTCGCCATTGATTACGCTGATGGTTCTTTTAATTGTTGGAGCTTCAATTTGGGGAGTTCTATTTTGGGCTGCTAGAGTCTCCTCTGCTCGCAAGAAGATCAAATGTTTTGTCAATGGTAGGGGAGTGTTAAGCTTATTTACAGGCTCGATAATTATTATTTCTTTTGGTGCAGACCAATACAGTTTTGAATTGATGGCTATAAGTTTCACACTTGGCTATTTGACTATTTTTTTTCTCTTACGCAAAGTCGATCTGAAAGATCCTAGCGGCTTAATGCTACTGGCTATAAGTATTACATTCACTCATGGCTGCATTCTTTACTTTTCTTTTCTCGGGCAAATTTTCGCAAACTTCTTTCTACCCGTAGGCTTAGCCTTCGTTCAAAGTTTCTATGACTCGAATAAGACTTTCAAGTCTGCTTTAGCGGTTTTCTGTATCCTTGTATCAAATTTTAGTCCTGGACTCTACTATTGCGAGCGCTGGTTCTGGGAATGGGGACATCACTACTACACTCGGGGACTTAACGGATTGCAGCATAATCCACTAGGTTGGGAGCCCAGCACTGTACGCAAACTAAGAAACAAATTTACCGCAATTCTCTCAGAGTTACGTTACCCTGAAGCTAACGATCGAGTCCCGATTCTTTTTAGTGGCCTCCATTTCCACACGCGACTTCAATTTTTGTATCCTAAAAATGTTTGGCAACCCTTGCCAGAGCTTCATCTGCCTCAATTTTTACGTGATGATCGTCTTGAAATACTAGCAGATATTCTAGAGTCCGAATCAAGAACGAAAGACTTTATAATAGAAGGAGGCTACCCCCTAATTGTTCATGGCAGAAGACCATGGACTGCTTATCCTGTCTTCAGCTTCAATTGTGACTCTTTTCATCAAGACATACAAACTCGTGAGCAAAATTGGGAGGAAACTATCTCTGATTGTTTAATCAAGAAAGTTTTTGAGAGTCCAGAGCTAGCAAGCCAGTACAAATTAATCATTCTTAAACAAGATCGCCAGCTACTTAAAGTGTATATTCACAAAAATCTTATTAGTCAGGAAAACTCGCTTACGTTTTTTGGATTAAAAGAGTTTGAAGAACAATGGAAATGGTACCAACAGCTCAACTGGTGGCAACGAATTCTATTTCAAAAAGTGAACCCTTCCGAACGGGTATTCGAACTATTCCGCAAAGCAAATAATCATATGGAACAGGCTAACTGGTTAGAAGCTTGGAAACTATTGCAAAAAGGTCTTGAAATCGAACCAAACCACATTGAAATGCTTAAAGATCTTGCAATTGTCGAAGAAGAGTTAGGTGTACGTAAACGTGAAAAACCTTAATCTTACTAGGGTAAATATCACAAAGATGCTTCCCTTTCTCATAATTGTCTTTGCTGGATTTCTTTGGTTGAACGCTTGGATAGAATATGTCGATCCATTTCCCGATCGTGACGCCATAAATCAGTTTTACTTTCCATTTCTAAATTATCTTCAAGCCTCAAAGTTTATTTCCGCTACACCCGGATTTCTCACTGAAGTTTGTTTCTCAGGAAGTTACCCAACGGGCTCAGCAATTTTTCCATGGTTAATCTCAGTTCTGGGTCTACAAGATAGTTTCATTAATAACCCGTTCCAGCTCTACTCGATTTTATTGATTCCCGTAGCCTGCATACCCTATTACTTCAAAATAAATAATCAGTCACGTCTACTTCTAGGGTTAGTCATTTTGGCTCTGCCAATCACTCAAATTTCCTTAAAAGGCTTTTCTCTTCACAGCTTCAATGTCTTTTTTGCGCTATTGGCAATCTTGTCATTTCAATCTTACCTAGAGCATAAAAGGTTTAAGGACTTAGCTGCTTTTATTTTTTGTTTTTGGATCGCCGTAATTTGTAAACATCTAGGCGCTTTTTATCTCCTAAATTTTGCGTTTTCCTATCTAATATGGTCATTCTTCTATTCCAAGCAAATTGATCATAGGATTGTAATATCTATTATCGTAATACTAGCTGCCAGTTTACCCTTTTATCCTATAGAAAAACTTCATAATTACCTGTTGGGCTTAATCACACATAACCCCCACATTAGTCTAGAACTTTTCTTCACTGCCAGTTTTCTACTTTTGGTTACAGCCGCCTTGATTTTATTAATGCTGAAAAGCTTTTCATCAAATGAAGTTAAACCTACATTGAACAAAGGACCCTTAATAACTTTTGTTCTCCTAGGTTTTGCCACCTTACTATGTATGATTCCTTATGATGCGTATACCGGGAACATTAATGTAATACTCTTTTTCGTGATAGGCTACGGTCTTCTTGCTTGGCTCTTAATGAGCTATCACATTGCGGATGCGCGAGGGTTTCTATATCTCTTCAGCGCTATTACCTATATTAATTCCACATTACTTTACTGCTCATTAATAGGAAAAACTTACTATATCTTTTTTCTACCGATAAGCCTTGTCGCCATTCTCGAATTTCTTGACACTAAAAGTTCATTTAAAAGAATGCTTGCACTGCTAATTGCAATCGTTTTATCCAATTTTTTCCCATCCATCGAAAATTTGCAAAAGCGACTTGGAGACCGAGGCGAAGATATTTACGTTAATGCCTTCAACTCAATCTATATAAATCCTTTGGGATGGGAAAATTGCGAAATCCCAAGGCTAAGAAGAGAGATGTCTAGAATTTTTTCCACCGTTCAGATTAATAAAAATACTGATTTTTACATTACGGAAAATATGCATTTCCAAACAAAGTTGAGTTTGGAGTTTCCTAAAAATTTCTTTTTTCCTTTTACTTCAATTTACAGAGTGGATAACCTCCCCAAGAGTGAGTTGATCAAACTGTATGATGAATATAAACACTATGAGACAAATGTTTTCGCCAAATGGGTGGATCAAAAACAAATACCGTTCCTGCTTATCGGTGAAAAACCTTTTATTAAAAATGTAGAAAATACGCCCGCCCTAGAGGAGTTGATCAAATCAGAATCCTTCGAGCTAAGGTCATTTGCACAATCTCTGGGGTCCGAATACATAAAATTTTTGGAAAAAAATCACACTTTTAACAAATTGTATCTCTGCACACTAATACCCCAAAAAAAATCTAGGTTAAGGGTTTGTACATTAAAATCTTTGATAGTAAATAATGCCACAGACAATTCTTGGAACAATCATTTGATAAAAATTGCGACTGACTACGAAATGGAACAAAGCAGACCCTTACCCAATTGGATAAAAAATTTGG
>CAZYUV010000046.1:0-12108 GCA_964650625.1 uncultured bacterium | reverse complement strand
ACAATCTATTCTAATTCAAAGTTTGAGAGTGAAAGTAGTCTATATATAGCAGAAAGAATACATTGTCATACAAAATTAGCTCTTGAATTCCCCGTTAATTACTTCTTTTCATTTCCTAGCATGTACAGGCTCGATAATTTGCCACCTGATCGAATTAAAGTTCTACTCGATCAATACCAAAAGTTTGGTGAAAAAATATTCTCTGAATGGCTTCAAGACAACAAAATTAAGCTGTTATTAGTAGGTCAAAAAACTTTTACAAGTTTCGTGGGCGATCCGCCAAATATTAATACCCTTATCAAAAATGACTCGACTGAATTAAACGATATTGCACGATCTCTCAGCCTAGCCTTTCTCGAGTTTCTGGAACAAGGTGACTATCTTAATAAAAACTATGATTGCCAGCTAATACCTAACCAAAATTCAAGATTAAAAGTGTGTATCTCTAAAAGTCTAGAAAAGAAAACCAATGATGAAAGTTACTGGAACAGTCATTTGGATGACCTTCCATCAGAGCAATTATTGGAGTTGGTAGAGCAATATAGAATTCACAGAGAAAATCTCTTCATGCATTGGATAGAACAAAACCAAATTCCCTTCTTTCTAGTGGGTATAAGACCCTTCATCAAAAATATCGAAATCACACCACCTCTCGAAAAACTCACTGAATCCAAAGATATCGATTTACGCTCATTCGCAAAATCACTCGGAACTGCTTACATGCAGTATTTAAGAACAAACCAAATTTTGAATCAAATATATGATTCTATCGAATTACCTAATCACAACCCGAGACTAAAAATTTATACCTTGAAATCCTTAGGGTTAGAAAAACCAAAACAATTTCTTTGGAATTCACGTCTACAAAAAGTTGCAACTGACTACGAAATGGAACAAAGCAGACCCTTACCCAATTGGATAAAAAATTTGGATGAAGAAAATCAAAAGAGACTTCTTGAAAAAAGAGCTGGCACTTTGTACGGCGAGCTTGAATTGGAAAGCGAATCTCTAAGTATCGAAAAAAAATACGAACGACTTAGAAAAATCTTAGAATTAGATCCCAATCACTCTGGCGCAAAACAGGACATCGAGGGTCTCAAAGAAGACTCAGAAAAAACTGAAATACGGGATCCCCCCGATAAAAATAAAGCGAAAAACTCCTCAAAAATTAAAACTCCATCTGAACAAATGTTTGATCTATTCAAGAAAGCTAATGATCAAATGGAGAGCAGGAATTGGCTTGAAGCACAAAAATTACTGAACAAGGGTCTCAAGATCGATCCAACTCATGTTGAGATGCTCAAAGATCTTGATATAGTTAATAAAGAGTTAGAAAATCTCCAAAAAAGAAACCCCTAAATTAATGACTTCTAGTATAAAAAGAACCTTACCTTTTATTGCTGTATTTAGTATGGGGCTTCTGTGGCTATTTACCTGGATTCAATTCGTTAATCCATTCCCTGATAGAGATTCAATAAATCAATTTTATTTTCCTTTTTTAAATTACCTTCAAGCATCTAGATTATTACAATTAGATACCAGTTTTTTAGTTGATAATACCTTTTCAACTAGCTACCCAACGGGTGGCGCTATTTTTCCATGGCTTATCTCTAAAATTGGTGTCCAAAGCTATTTTATTCAAAATCCATTCCATACATTCTTTATTTTATTACCTTTTATCGCATGCGTACCTTACTTTTTCAGAGAAAATATTAAATCCCGTTTAATGATAGGAGTACTATTTTTAGCTCTACCCGTTACTCAATTATCACTTAAGGGCTTCTCTCTACAGGGTTTCAATGTAATATTTTGCTTAATTGCAATACTTGCTTTTCGTTCTTATTTAGCACGTCGTAATGTGGCCTATTTATTAATTTTTGCAGTTTGTTTTTGGCTTGCAATTATTCCAAAACACTTAGGCGCATTCTATTTTGCAAACTTCTTAATGGCTTATTTAATATGGGTCTTTCAATCTGGCAAAGTAGATCTAAAGATCATACTAGCAATATTAGCAATTACTTTGATGAGCGCGCCTTTTTACAATTTAGATAATTTGCAAACTTATCTGATTAACGTGATCACTCATAATCCGTACCTTAGCGTAGAGAGCTTTTTTGTTATAGGTGGCTCCATTACTATCATTGGGACTTTACTGTTGATGATTGTCAACAGAAAATCAGCACTTCTCAGATTACCTAAACTGCATAATGCTCCTTTGATAACTTGTATTCTATTTTGCTTCGCTACATATCTCACAACTGTCTCTTATGATGCCAAAATTGGAAATCGAGATGTTGTTGTATTTTTTATACTGGGATACGGTTTTCTAAGTTGGCTTTTGCTGCGTTATAAGATCGCTAACACTCGTGGTTTTATATTACTATTCTGTGCCCTAACTTATATTAACTCCACCTTACTTTTCTGCTCCATGATAGGTAAAACGTTTTATAATTTTTTCTTACCTATAATGCTCATGGCGATTCTTGAGTTCAAGGAGACTCGATCCTTTCAAAAAAAGACTCTCTTTCTGATAATTACTCTGCTCTTTTCGAATTTTTTCCCGTCAATTCATCAGATTGAAAAATTAATGGGCGAACGGGGAGAGAACATTTACATTAATGGTTTTAATGCCGTGTATATCAATCCATTAGGATGGAATAAATGCCAAATTCCAGAGCTAAGATCAAAATTAGAAACAATCTATTCTAATTCAAAGTTTGAGAGTGAAAGTAGTCTATATATAGCAGAAAAACTACATTTTCATACGAAGCTAGCTCTTGAATTTCCACTCAACTACTTCTTTCCCTTCCCGTCAATTTATAGACTAGACAATTTACCGCCAGAAAGGATTCAGACTCTACTCAATGAATACAAAGTGATCGGTGAAAAAGTCTTTTGGAAATGGCTTGAAGAACACAAAATACAGTTAATATTAGTGGGTAAGAAGAGTTTTACAAACTTTGTCGGCGAGCCTCCTAATATTGAGTCAATTATAAAAAATGATCATTTTGAATTAAATGATGCTGCTAGATCTCTAAGTAGAGAATTTCTTAAGTTCCTTCAGAAAAATAAGCACCTGCAGACTTTCTACGCTTGCCAGTCAATACCCGCAAAAGAACCACGCCTAAAGGTTTGTATTTTAAAAAAGCTCCAAGCTGCAAATATCGATCATGGCAAATGGAACCGGCCACTATCTGATCTTGCAACTCGTCACGAAATGGCTCATCAAAGACCATTACCTGATTGGATTAATAATTTAGGCGATGAAAATCGTCTGCGACTTGAACAAAAGCGGGCGGGAACGCTGTACGAAGATATCGAAAGGGAGACTGAAAATAAAACAAGAATTGAAGTTTACTCGCGACTTCGACGGATAATAAAACTTGACCCTTCACACATAGGAGCTCTTGAGGATGCTCTCGCGATTCAAGAGGAGCTTACAGCAGCAGATTGGTTTGAGCTAGATAAAAGCTATAAACCCATTGATCGAGTTTCACTGGAGAATGCACTTACTTCCGCTGTATTAAAAGAGAAGAATCCTGAATTCGAATTACTGAAATCACTTAGTGAGCAACAGAAGGCGCATCATTTATTTATTCTCAGTAACCGTTACTTCAGTTCAGATCCGCAACGCTGCATGCTTTTGCTTGAGCAGGTATTGAAATTAGATCCTGATCATTCTGAAGCTTTGAAAGATCTAGTTGTTTTAAAGAAGCAACTTAGCACTGAAATGAAATAGTAGTCATCGTGGGCATAGCTATGTAAAGCTTTCCAAATCATCTGACTGTTGTGCAGCCGTAAATTTCATTGACTAGGCAACTCCAGTAGAAGTCTAAAGCCTAGATCATCCTCTCGAGAATCTGGATGCTGTCCACCACGCGCGGCACTTCTCAAATAATCGGGGGTTTTCCACCAACTCCCACCTCTTTTCCGACGACTTTCACCTTCTTTTTGACCTAATGGATCCACCCTAGGACCTGCTGAATAACCATCCTCTCCATCAGCATCAAAATCATTGACCCATTCCCAAACATTCCCATACATATCGTAAAGTCCCCAAGCATTTGGCTCTTTCTGAGCGACAGGATTCGTTGTCTTATTAGCATTTTCTAAAAACCACGCATAAGAATCTAGTTTTGAAGCATCATCTCCGAAATAGTAAGCTGAAGTTGATCCTGCTCTTGCCGCATATTCCCACTCAGCCTCAGTAGGTAATCGATAGTTTCTTGACGGCTCTATTTCCTTCATTTTTTTCAAGAATTTCACAATATCATTGAAACTTATATAATAAACTGGATGATCTAGACCCTCACCATAAGGACCCTCATCACGATAGGAAGAATTCTTTTTCCAAGAATCTGCGCCCATGACCTTATCCCATTGTGATTGGGTTATTTCTGTTTCTGAGAGGTAAAAACTTTTTGTTATGGTTACTTCATGCTGAGGTACTTCCTGAGGCTTTGCATTCTGGTCCTCTTTTGGAGATCCCATCATAAACTTTCCAGCTGGTATTAATAGAAATTTAATTCCTATAGAATTCACCAAGATTTTTTCTGGTTGCTTAGCTTGAACAGTAGAGTGTTGCGATGAAATAACTAGCAAAGTAATGAAAAAAAATATGATGAATGATTTCACTTGTTTTTCCTTTTGATAGTCTATTTAAAGTTTGTACTCCTTTAGTATCCCAAACTCGCCTCAGTTCCACAAGAATTACAGCTTTGCATTCTCGCTTAGGCATATTGCCTACAACTTACAACATCTCGCACACGCCGGTGACATATTGGCCTTGATTTTATTCCTAAAATTTTGATAAGCAGGGCTGTTCCAGATGGTCTCAATACCTTGCTCTCTTATGTTACCAAAAGGCTCCTGCAAAAAATGACAAGATTTCACAGTTCCTTCAGGATATAGGTATGTTGAGTGCCATATGAAGTGACAGGGGCGTTTACTCTTAAATTCTTTTGTATACCAGTTCTTTATTTCATAATCACTCAATTGTGGAATCATTTGAAAGGGGATTGAGAATTCTTTGAAGCGATCAGATGTAACATCCTCTCCAACCTTTTGCATGGGTAAATCCATTCGATAAGAATAGGCCCTAGAAGTCTTGAACCCGGCAGCCTCAGAATAATCTGGATATTTTTCAATCTCCTGACTAGTTAAGTAATTCAAATGCGTGAATTTAACAGCTCGAATTGGAAAATCTCTAAAATCTTCTTCAAACTGCTGCAGTCTGTTTATAAAACCAGGGGTCATCGGGCAATTAACGTAGATAGCTGTTTCAGGTAGAGCCAGATGGAACTTCTTTATATTGGCTCGTAACAAATCATAAGCACCCTGTTTTTTTACCTCGCGATCATGATCTTCTCTAACACCGAGAATCGAGAAAGTAATACTACCCAAGCTCCCTGGGGTGATCTTATCCAAAAGCTTCTCATGAATAAGTAACCCGTTAGAAACAACCGAAGAGCGCATACCAAGATTTTGAATTCTGTCTAGTATTTGCGGAAGATCAAGTCGAGCGAATGGCTCTCCACCTGAGAAATGCCAGTCCGGTCCAAAGTGAGCACAGTCGTCAAGAAATTGATAAATTTCATCAAGGCTTAATTCACCTTTCTTGGAAGTAGTCAGAGCATCAGCAGTATGACAAATATCACAGCGTAGATTACAGCGTAAAGTAACTAAAAAATTGATGATCTTCGGATACGAAATTGTTCTATTAAGTAGGAAAGCTTCTAGTGGATAGAAACCCAATATCTTTAGAATCGTTGAGTCACGAATAAAATCTCTATGGAAACTAGCTTTCTTGAGATGTTGCCAATATGACATTTGCACCGCCTCCAACACTACTTTAACACGTGTGAGCGCTTAAGCAGAATTAAGCAAAACAAGATAAAGATCATTTACGACTCTCCTTAGTATATACTATTTAATCATGCGCCCTTTATACAAGCGCCCTGCAAGCATAAAAATTGAAAAACCCTGCTCTAATAGTCCTCTTAAGGGGATTAAAGTACTTTTGGTATTTCATTCGTTCAAGAATGATACAGATACCCTAGCGTTTATTAAAAATGTGAGACATCTGGGAGTCGTACCTCCCTTAAATCTTCTTTACGTTTCGGCATGGTTGAGATTGCATGGTGTCGAAACCGAGTTGCTTGAATGCAGTGCTTTAAACTTGGACTGCCAGTCAGCAATAGAAATTGCGAAGACAAAAGAATTTGATTTCGTCTGCTTTACATCTACCAATCTTGATTTTCTTTTCGTGATCGAATGGATTAGAGCCTTTCATACCGAGTTTAAAAAACCGATTATGGTTGGTGGCCCAGGTGCAGAAAATTATCCCGCTGAAATGGCTGAGCATGATTCTATTCAAGCTGTATTTCATAGTCCTGCTGAGACATGCATGGTTCCATGGATCAAGGCCTTCGTACTGAATGAAGAATGGTGGAAAACTCCGGGTACAGCCTGTAAGTACGAGGAAAAGGTCTATCTTAACGAGTCAGTGGCTCTGCCAAGAGACTTCGTCAGACCACACCCTGATCGCTCCATTTTAGATATTTCTAAGTACTACTCAATCCTCTCCAAGGGGTTTCCTTTTACCGCCGGCATGTCATCTTTTGGCTGTCCTTATGGTTGCAAATTCTGTCAGATAAGACTGAGTCCTTTTTTTATTCGAACAGCACTAGATTTGATTGATGAACTGGAAGTTTGCGAAAAAACATACGGTATAAATGAACTTGATTATTTCGACTCTAATTTTACCGTACCAAGGCAAAGAGTTTTTGAGTTTGCCAAGCTTTATAAGCAACGAGGTTTATCAATTAGATGGTCCTGTCGTGTAAGATCTGATCAAATTGACGAGGAACTGCTGCAAGTAATGGCATCAGTTAATTGCGCCTGGATAGGTTATGGTATTGAATCTGGAGATGATTCGGTCTTAAAAAATATTAGTAAAACACAGAAGGGCACTGAACACATTAGAAGAGTCATTCAAATGACAAAGGCTAGTGGAATCGGAGTGACCGGCTTCTTCGTATTAGGTTTACCTGGCGAAACTGAAAGAAGTCTTCAAAATACGCTCGATTTAATTACCCAAGAACCTTTAGATTATGTCCAGATATCACCTTACTGGCCCATACCTAATACTCCTATTTATGATGAACTTATAAAAGATACTGGTATCGATATTTGGAAACTAACAATTACTCAGGGAGCCAGACAGGAAGATCTAAAACTTGAAAATACGGATTTCTCCGTCAAAGATATGCACAAATTCGCTTCCACGATTTACAAAGAGTTTTATTTTCGTCCATCTCAAATAATTCAGATGACTCGCAGCATAACCAGCTACTCCCAATTCAGAAATTATTTCAACGCAGGTCTGGATGTTTTAAAGGGAGTAATACTGGACAATAATTCTACCAAAACTAAATAACATTCCTTCAGCAAACTTGTAAATTCAGTTTAAAATACTCATACTTTCAATATGAGTACTATACATTTGTTCCTAAGCTTTACTTTTTTAATCACATTCCTCTTTTTTGGTCATTCACAAGATAATCAGAGAGGGGAGAAAAATCTTTCCAGTCAAGAGAAAACCTTGAGTCAAACTAACTCAAAAAAGATTGAAGAGTCACTCACTGAAAAGGGTGAAAAATCCAAGGCTGTGGAAAAAGATGAAAAGGAGGGTGAGTCTGATGAGGAATCCAAGGATTCGGATGAAGACGAAAAAACCGATGATGCTAGCAATGATTCCGAGGTTTTGACAAAAGAGGAAAAAAAGGATGAGCCTCTTGAGCAGTCTAAAGATTTGGATGAGGATGAAAAAGATGAATTTGCCCCTTGGGATTTACCGCCCACTTTGACAGATCAATTCGGACTAGAATTTGTACTTGTACAACCGGGGAAATTTTCATATGAATTCAAAGATGAAACTATCGAGTATCCTTTCTACATCCAAAAAACAGAGTTATCACAAGAGTCTTGGCTTTTGATTACGGGCTCTGAGGAGTGGAAAAATAGTAAGGAGTTTCAAGCTAAACCTAGTGCTCTAGGACAATCAAAGCCAGTTGTTTATGTAAGTTTTTTAGACATTCAGGCATTTATTAACATCATAAATTCCAAGCATGGTAAACCCGATTATCGCCTCCCTACTCAGGAAGAAATAGCTTACGCGACCTCCGCGGGAACGCATACAAAATATATGAGCGGAGAAGACCATACCAATCTATCTCCTTACTGCTGGTATAGAACTAATTCGGATGATCTAAAAATAATAGGAGTAAAAAGTCCTAATCCGTGGGGCATCTGCGACTTAAACGGAAATGCTTGGGAATGGACTATGGAAAGAGGTGATGATTTCACTAAAAGTTTTCCGCTATTAGAAGATGAAGAACCAAATCTACGTGTTAAACACGGAGGCTCTTACATGAGTGACCCTGAAGAATGTAGTTCTCACTACCAAGTAGCTATTCCCATAACCATGCGAGAAGAAGATCTAGGATTCCGGTTAGTACGCAGGGTTATTGAAGATGAATTCTAGTCATTAACTATATTTCTTTGATTCTCTCGATGGCAAATTCAATTCGTGCAATCAATCTTAATTGCCATCTAATGCCTTCGAAGATTCCATTCTGAAGATCTGATGATAAATCTTTGTAGCAACTGTGCTTGACTCTTCGCTCGAAGCCTCTTGGTGCAATTAAAAAATCTAAGAATCTCTCATAGCGACCGTTATTCAAACTATGTTTAAACTTTTGGTTTAACTTTTCAAGTGTACTAGTCTCTATCAATTTGATCTTATTTGGATTGAAATTATTATTTTCAACTATCTTAGAAGTATATCCAAGAAGATTCTTGTATAAGTTACGTCTGAAATGTAGGCCTTGTACAAGCTCTTTTAACCTAATTTCTTTCCATAAACCGAGACTACTTCTATTTCTAGTATTCAAAAGTCGTTGAAGATTACCGGGAATCCATTTAGAGCCAAATCTATCAAAGAATTGTTTGAGTATCCTCTTCTCCATATCCAACCAATGTTTCCAACCTTCTAATTGAATTACGCCATTTCCGCCTTTAATTGAGTCGAAATCTTGTATTGATTCAAGAGCATACAAGAGCGTACGAGCTGGATTTATTAGAAAAGACTTCCGATCCACATGCAAATGATTAAAATCAACTTGACGCCTGATTAAAGACATTTTACTGCTCATCTCAAGCAATAATTTACTTTCAGAAGCCAAATTCCTCTCAACTTTATTATGGCAATAAAAGTCTAACCCAGTTAAATGAACTAAATGATCATGATGAAGCAATTGATCAGATTCTGATATCCATATCATAGGCCGATCTTTATGCTTTGAATCATAATTATTAAACATTAAATTTAATGCTTGCCGTGATTTTCGAGACTTTTCACATTCCTGATTTAAATCAGTATCCTTAATTTCCCAACTGGGTAAGAAGGTGATTTTAGGATCTAATTTGAGTGATCTTTTTTGATCTTCGATTAAATTAGATTGTGGTTCAATCGTACCCATTTGAGAAATGGATTGAATGCCACGAAAATATAAATAGATTGTGTTGTAAGCAAATTGAGGCATTAACCAGAAAATAATGATAATTGCACTGACTATCCCGCAGGCTAAAAATAATGCATTTCCTTTTTGGTTATTTATCATTTTTAAGTTGATGTTCAAAGCCACAATAGTTTAAACCTAATGGATGCATGATTCAATTCATGCTTACTTATGAGGTTGATTAGGGGCTTATATAATCATTTGAAACACAAGGCTAATTTGCCCATACTTTCACCAGACTCTAACCATTGATGTGCATTAGCAACATCTTCTACCGCAAACACCCTAACTTTTGGCGGCGGAATCTGCTTATCATTAACCATACTCATGAGTCCGTTGAGGCAATCCGTTTTCAATAACTCATATTCAAAAAGAAAACTCAGATTAAAACCTACTAGGGCTTTATTGTCGGTGATTAAATCAAGGGGATTGAAGTGTGGTGTTTTTAATAAGCCAAAAGCCGCCTTCAAATAGCTGAGTTTGCCACCTTCTTTCGGCAGAAGATTATGTGAGCCGTATGACACTAATCTCCCTGTTGCTTTCAAAACCTCGTAAGAAAAACGAAGGGTGGTGTAACCATTCGCATCAAATACAGCATCGAAATTATTACCGTATTTCTGCCTAATCTGCCGATAGTCGAAACCTTGATCTCCTCGAGCAAAAACATCAATCGCCCCCAACCTATTAACATATTCTTTCTTAACTGGATTACCCACAACACCTACCACTCTATGCCCACGAGCCGTAGCCAGATTTACTAATGCCGAACCCACGCCTCCAGCCGCAGAATGTACCAGCAACAAAGACTCAGGAGGCAAATTGAAAATCTGATACAAAGCATAATAAGCCGTCATATGAGCCGCTATAAAACAGGAGCCTTGCTCAAGCGTAAAATATTCTGGGAGTTTAATAACTTGATTCTGAGGCAGGCAAAGTCGACTTGAATAACCGTTGAATAAAGTAAAACCAATTACTTGATCTCCGACTTGAAATTGCTCGACTTTATTGCCTACCTGTGAGACCCGCCCGCTCACTTCAAAACCAGGCGTTATAGGCCAACCTACATATTCTTTAGCCGACTCATAAACTCCCATACGTACAAGAACATCCGCGTAGTTGATTCCTGAATAAGAAACATCAATCAGTACATCATCTGATCCATGGCACTCGGGATCACTCGATTCCTGAAGTGTCAGCTTGTCATAACCACCAGCCGAAGCTATTAAAACTTTTCTCATATTTACTCAAAAAAAAACCGGTACAAAATCATACTCAATCTTATACCGGGTTGCTTGTATTAATTCTACTTCAAATCGAAACGATCAGCTTGCATTACCTTCGTCCAAGCACTGACAAAGTCACGAATGAATTTTCTTCTGCCATCATCAGCAGCATACACTTCAATGATCGTACGTAATTCAGCATGCGATCCAAATACTAGATCTACTGGTGTTCCAGTCCACCGTATTTTGCCGGTATTACGATCAACAGCATTATAAATGCCTGCTTCCGTAGATGACTTAACCCACTCATTGGACATATCCAGAAGATTTACAAAAAAATCATTACTCAAGACTCCTGGGTTGTCAGTGAAAACTCCGTGACTGGATTGTCCAGAATTAGCATTGAGCACACGCATTCCACCAATAAGTGCCGTCATTTCCGGAACGCTCAACTGCAACATATGAGCTTTATCCACTAACATGTAAGTCGGGTTGAAACCTGCACTGGAATGGTAATAATTTCTGAAAGCATCTGCCTTCGGTTCCAGATCGTTAAACGAAGCTACATCTGTAAGTTCTGCAGTAGTATCCATTCTGCCTGGCTTGAAGGGCACCTTAATCCTAAGATAACCATAATCGCGGACTGCTTTCTCAATAGCGGCCGCACCACCAAGAACCACAACATCGGCAAATGATACTTTTTTGCCACCACTCAGTTGGGAGTTAAAATCCTGCTGCAAGCTCTCCAGTTTAGCTAGCACTTTAGCAAGCTCAGAAGGATCATTCACTGCCCAGTCCTTTTGCGGAGCTAGTCTGATTCTAGCTCCGTTAGCTCCACCGCGCATATCTGTTCCTCTAAAACTAGAGGCTGAAGCCCATGCGGTACGAACTAGCTCACTTACACTCAATCCTGAACCGAGAATCTTAGCTTTTAGCTTCTTCACATCATCAGAGCCAATAAGCTTATGATTTACAGCGGGGATAGGGTCTTGCCATATCAAAGATTCTGAAGGCTTGTCACTACCGAGGTAACGCCCTGCAGGGCCCATGTCACGATGAGTCAATTTAAACCATGCACGAGCAAAGGCATCCTCAAACTGGTCCATATTATCTCGGAATCGTAAAGCAATCTTACGATAAGCTGGGTCAGCCTTCAGTGCAAGATCTGTGGTTAACATCATCGGAGCATGACGCTTGCTAGGATCATGGGCATCCGGAACCATATTATCGGTGCTGGGACTGGTAGGTCGCCACTGTTTGGCACCAGCTGGGCTCCTTGTAAGCTCCCAATCAAAAGCAAATAG
>CAZYUV010000045.1:0-16037 GCA_964650625.1 uncultured bacterium | reverse complement strand
AGATATTAGCTTTGAAAATGAGGATCGGATCAATACCGGTATTACTGAGTTAAATCAGGTTTTGGGAGGAGGTTTGGTTCCAGGTGCAATGGTTCTGATAGGTGGCGAGCCCGGTATTGGAAAGTCGACCTTATTATTACAATTATGTAAAAGCCTAGCTCAATCAAAATCTAGAGTTCTTTATGCTTCTGGAGAAGAGTCTGAATCACAAGTTAAATTGAGGGCTAAACGTTTGGGCTTTGAGAGCGGTGAAATGTACCTTGTCTCGGAAACTCTGTTAGAGTCGATTCAAAGACATGTGCTTGATATCAAGCCGGATATTCTGATTCTGGATTCAATACAAACGATTCGTACTCAGGACTTGGAATCCACGCCCGGTACAGTTTCTCAGGTAAGAGAATGTACTGTAAAGCTACTTGACTTTTGTAAACCTCGAGGTCTGACTTGTCTTTTAGTTGGGCATGTAACTAAGGGGGGAGACTTGGCAGGCCCTAGAATGCTCGAGCACATGGTGGATGTGGTTTTACATTTTGAGGGCGATCGTAATCAAGTATTTCGCCTTCTTCGTGGTCACAAAAACCGCTATGGTGCAACCGATGAGGTTGGTATATTTGAGATGAGCAATCAAGGTCTACAATCTGTTTGCAATCCCTCAAAGTTTTTTTTAGAGGACGAAAGTTTAGAGTCGGGTTCGTGTTTAAGTGTCATTTTAGATGGTAGTCAGGCTTTTCTCGTGGAGGTTCAGGCTTTACTTAGTGATAATCACTTTACTCATCCCAAACGCACTGTTATGGGCTATGATTTGAACCGTGTTCAATTGCTGCTAGCGGTAATGGAAAAGCGAATGGGGCTTAATCTAGGCCAGTATGATGTTTACGTAAATGTAGCGGGAGGTATTAAAACTTCAGACCCCGGTTTAGATTTGGCGGTAGTAGCGGCAATTCTATCCTCTTTGAGGAATCAAGCTTTACCTAACGGAGTTTTAGTTTTCGGCGAAGTTGGTCTTGGGGGAGAAGTCAGGTTGGTACCTCGTGCAGACTATAGAGTGCGAGAAGCCGTCAAACAAGGTTTTAATGACATTATGCTTCCTTCTAGGGCTAGAACTTTATTTCAAGAGGAATCATGTTCAGACTCACTTCGTTTTGTCGATTCAATTGGTAGTACTAGAGGGTTATTTACTTCTTAATGTTTATGTCTGACGCTTCATTGCCTAAGCAGTGCGTAAACTAGTTTTAGAGTTTATAATAATTAATCACAACATTTAGAGATAATTGTGTTGAAAGGGAGCTATGTCTGCCAACCAATTTTATGAAGAAGGTTTAGAAAGTTTACAGAAGGGTGATCTTGAGTCGGCGGAAAAGTGGTTTTTGCAGTCTATAGAGGCATTTCCAGATGACGTTTACTCTTACAATAAGCTAGCTTTTGTATACAACGAGCGTAACAAATTTGAAAAAGCAGTACAGATTCTTAAAAAAGCGATAAAAGTAAAGGGTGGAGATCTATTTTCACATTATCTGCTTGGGAATACCTATTTGGACAAGGGGGATTATGCTAGCGCGATTAAGGAGTTTAATAAGGCTGTTCAAATAGATTCGAAGGATGTCTATTCATGGAACTCCTTGGCGTTAGCTTACAAATTATCCGGAGAGTTTGACATGGCTTTGGAATGTCTGGACAAAGCTATATTTATTGATCCGAAGGATATTTATAACTATAACTCCAAAGCAATTATACTTTTTCAGAGGGGGCAGTTGGAGGATGCTAAATTTGTAATTGAGCAAGCTTTGCTTTCAACTCCTGAAAATCATTTATTACTTGGTAATTTAGGTGAAATACAAATACGGGAGGAAGACTTTAAAGGGGCTCGACGTACGTTCACAAAAATTGCCAAAACGTATCCTGATAAATCTATTGGGCACTACAGCTTAGGTAACCTTGAAGTTGAAGAAGGTAATCTGGGTAATGCGCTTCTTTATTTCAAGAAGGCCGAAACATTGGATAAGAATTCGTGGAAGATAAAAGCAGCACTTGCATCAGTTCAGCAAGAATTAGGTAATGTAGATGAGGCGATTTCAAATTATGAAAAAGCGATAATTTTAGAAAATAAAGATTGTGGATTACTTACGGACTTGGCGGCATGTCAGAAACGTAAGAACTTAATATTAAAAGCATGGGGAAATCTTAAAAAAGCGATTGAAATAGACCCGTCCTACGCATTTGCGCATTACACCATAGGAAAACTTTATCTAGAGCAGGAGCTATTTAATAAAGCTCAAACACATTTCGAAAATGCTATCCAGATAGACCCCGAAGATTTATATGCTCTCAATGGTATTGGGGATGTTTGTAGGTGCCAAGGTCGATTGCGTGAGGCTGTGATAAGCTATCAGAAATCATTGGATCTTGTGCCTAATGATGGTCACGCTCTCCTGTTTAAGGCAGAATGTCATTGGCAGTTGGGAGAAATTCATTTAGCTGGTCAGATTTTGAATCAAATAGTTCAAAATATTGATGATGAATTCTGGATTGAAAAAGCAGAATCCTTGTATGAAAAGCTAGACCTTGACGACTAATTTTCAATTTTTTATTTAGTCCTTGCCCAAGATTAATGATCTTCATACAATGTGCCGCTTATTTCATTTACTCTGGGTATTAAAATGTCAGAAATAAATCAAACGAAGTCCGTATCCTTAATGCGAGGCAGAGTATCATCATATGTGGCCATTATAGTTGCTATTTTAATAATGGTTGGAGTGTTCGGTGACTCCTGTACTTCCGGTTTGATCTTGCCAGACAAGACTCTCCGATTAAGCTTGGAAGCGTCTCCAAAAACTTTAGATCCAGTACATTCGACAGATACTTATTCTGGGGTTATTCTGGGGCTCACCTATTCTAATTTATTGCGGTTCGATGAAAATGGTGAACTGGTTCTTGATGCAGCGAAACATTATCGAATTACAGAAAAGGGAAGACGTTACGATTTTTTGCTTAAGGATAATCAAAGATTCGTTAATGGTGATGTTATGACTGCTGAGGATGTGGCTTTCAGTCTGAATCGATTGGCTTCCCCCCGACTCAAATCCCCCAGAGCCTGGTTACTCAATCAAGTTGCTGGTTTTGAAGATCTACAATCTGGTAAAACTCAAACGTTGGCAGGAGTTCAAGTCATTGATAGCAGTCGTATTAGAATCACACTTAAAAGAGCATACGCGCCTTTCTTATCGCTATTTGCTATGCCACAGATGTCTATTGTTTCAAAATCTTACGTTGAAGCTGGAGGAGAGTTGGGTGAATCTACAATGGGAGCAGGACCCTATTATCTGAAAAGTTGGAGGCGTGAACAGGATATTTTGCTTTTAAGTAACCCTCATTATAGAAAGTCCGGAAATTTGAATGCTGTTTATTACAAGATAATAAAAGATCCATTGAGTTTAATTTCGGAATTTAAGGCTCAGGGTTTACATATGATCGAGGTCCCGCCGACTGAGGTTCAGGCTCTAAAATCAACTCGGGCAAGGTTGTATCCTGTGAATCAATTCAACCTTTATTTTGTTGGTATGAATATGAAATCTGGGCGTTTTGCAGATCGCAATTTTAGGCAAGCAATCAATTTCGCTGTAGATAGAGAAGGCATTGTTAAAAATTTGCAACATGGTTTAGCAGATGTTGCAACGGGACCGGTTCCAAAGGGTTTGAAAGGTTACTTGGAAAGGGATTTTTTTAATTATGATCTAGCTAAGGCCAAATTACTATTTTCGAAAAGTAAATTTGATGGCAAACCGTTACGATTGTTATTGAGAAATGAATCTCGAAGTATGGCCGTCTGTCAGGTGATTCAACAAAATCTTAAATCTCTTGGAATCGATGTCAAACTAGTCCCGAGAGACTGGAATAGTTTCAGTAGTGCGTTGGTAAAAATGGATTATGATCTATTTTACAGGAATTGGATTGCAGACTTTCCTGATGGGGATAATTTCTTATTTCCACTTTTCCATTCTTCATCTACTGGTTTAAAGGGTAATTATCCGGGTTATGCGAGTAAGAATTTTGATAGTTTAGTAGAGCGTTCTCGACGCCAAACAGATACTTTTCAACGAAGTGAATTGTTGCGCCAGGCAGCTCAATTGGCTAGGAACGATGCATCAAGAATTCTTCTTTGGTATAAAACAAAGGTGTATGCGGCTTATCCAGTTCTACAGAACTTTAGACCCTTTCCAATGTATAACTCAAATAAATATTTGAATGTAAATCTTTTGACTCGTTAAGTGAGGTAAAATATGGGTTTGAAATGTGGCATCGTGGGGCTTCCAAATGTCGGGAAATCGACACTTTTCAATGCGCTTACAGCTGCTAAGGCTGAAGCATCTAATTATCCGTTTTGTACGATTGAGCCGAACCAAGGAATCGTAAAAGTTCCCGATTTAAGGTTAGATAAGTTGGTGGCCTTGGTCAATCCACAGAAAACAATTCCGGCAGTAGTTGAATTTGTTGATATAGCAGGGCTTGTAAAAGGTGCTGCAGATGGCGAGGGACTTGGTAATAAGTTCTTGGGTCATATCAAAGAAGTGGATACCATAGTACATGTCGTGCGATGCTTCGAAGATGATGATATCACACACGTGCATGGTGGCGTGGATCCATTAGAGGATGTCAGTGTAATAGAAACCGAACTTATTATGCGTGATTTAGAGACCGTCGAAAACCGAACCAAAAAATATAACCGAGGGGCAAAAGGTAAGGAAAAAGAAGAAAATGATTTTATGTTTCGACTGAAAGATCTCTTGGAAGATGGTAAGTGGTTAGCTCATGAGAATTTTAGTGAAGAAGAATACGAATGGATGAAGCCTTTATTTTTAATCAGTGCCAAAAGAGTGCTCTATGTAGCGAATGTTTCAGAAGACGAATTATTAGGTGAAGATGGTCATCATGTGCAAGCTTTACGTTCGAAAGCTAAGCAAGATGGGAGTTTACTGGTAAAAATTTGCTCTAAAATTGAAGCCGAAATCGCTGAGCTGGAGACACAAGAGGAGCGAACAGAGTTTTTGGAAAGCGTTGGTCTTGAAGAATCTGGATTAAATGCCTTAATTCGAACCGGTTACGATTTGTTGGACCTTCAGACATACTTTACGGCTGGTGAGAAAGAAGTTCGTGCTTGGACTATTCCCAAAGGCGCTAAAGCGCCGCAGGCGGCAGGGGTTATTCATACCGACTTTGAAAAAGGTTTTATTAAAGCAGAGGTTATCTCTTATTCAGATTATGTTGAATGTGGAAGTGAGCAGTTGGCTAAAGAGAAAGGTCTCTTGCGTATAGAAGGCAAAGAATACATTCTTAAAGACGGAGATGTGGTGCATTTCCGATTCAACGTCTAATGTTATGACTTGCGCTATATGTCAAAAATTGGAAAATCATTACCGTGGATTGAATTGCTCCAGTATTTTTGAGTTTGAGAATAGTATTATGGTCCTTGGAGAACATCAGTTTCACAGGTATTACTGTATGGTTCTTGCAAAGAAATGTGTTCGTGAAATTCATCATTTGACTCCTAATTTACGTCACAAGCTAATGGAAGAGGTGTTTACCGCAGGTGCCTTTTTAGAGGATTTGACGGGGTGTAGTAAGATAAATTACTCCTGTCTGGGTAATGCCGTACCTCATATCCATTGGCATATTTTCCCTCGTTATTCAGATGATCCAGACTTTAAATTATCACCTTGGTTGCATTTCAATCGATTCAAAGATTTTGAGCTTGATAGAGATAAAACAAGGCAAAGAGCCACAGAGCTTTTTAAGGGGCTCAGAAAATTTCTCGCAAAAAAAGGAGGGAACTTTGAAGCTTGAAGAACTGAAAAAGCTTAGAATTGCTTATGTGCATGATTGGTTGACTGGGATGCGTGGGGGAGAGAATGTCCTTGAGCAGATGATAGAAGTATTAGGGCCTAGGGACCTATACACTTTAGTTTCCATTGAAGATAAGCTATCCGATACGATTCGCTCTTGTAAAATCATCCCATCTTTTCTAAATAACTTTCCCCTTGCAAAAAGTAAACATCAGCTTTTTCTGCCATTATTCCCCTTGGCAATTGAGTCTTTTGATTTCAGCGAATACGATTTAGTGGTGAGTACTTCTCATTGTGTGGCACGAGGAGCTATTACTCGTTCGCATACATTTCATTTTAGTTATTTGCATACACCAGTTCGGTATGCATGGGATTTCAGTAAGGTTTATCAGGCAAGTTTAAAGCCTCGTCTTCTGGTTGATTTAATTTGGCCCATGTTTATGCACTATTTGAGGATGTGGGATACCGCGGCAGTTCCTCGAGTTGACCATTACACATGTAATGCAAGAAATGTGGCACGCAGGATACAAAAAATTTATAACAGGGAGTCTGAGGTCATTTATCCACCGGTGGATACTGAGCGTTTTATGGTAGGCAGTAAGCGCGAGAATTATTTTTTTATTTTAGCTGCCCTCGTGCCATATAAGAGAGTAGATTTGGCAGTTAGAGCTTGCGTGGAATTGGGGGTTCCATTGAAGCTCGCAGGAGTTGGACCGGAAGAGTCAAAGCTACGCGAATTAGCTGGTTCAGGACAGGTAGAATTTCTCGGGAGGGTTGGAAATTCAGAGGCTGTAGAGCTTTATCAAAAAGCTGCGGGATTTTTGTTTCCTGGTGAGGAGGATTTCGGTATAACTCCTCTAGAGGCGCAAGCTTGTGGCACACCTGTGGTTGCGTACGCCCGTGGTGGGGCTTTAGAAACTGTTGTGGATCAGAAAACAGGGGTTTATTTCGGCGAACAAACCGTTGAATCTATGAAGATTGCTATTGCGAAGTGCCAAACAATTAAGTTTGATCGTTCTGTTTTACGAAATCATGCCCTTTCATTCTCCAATGAATGCTTCAGAAAAAAGTTTGCAGAATCACTTTGTACTTCCTATGAAAGCTATCTAGGCAAGATGCGCAATGCAGGACTTTAAGTTCGATTTAGTCGCTGTAAAATCTACAGATTGTAATTTTTTGAATCAAATTCAAGAGTTAGAGGAGTTAGCTTTTGCAGAAGGCGGTGAAGACTACTGGACTTTGCGGCCCATGGCTGAACAGCAGCTTATTCTGGCAGCGATAGAGCAAAATAAAGTTTATGCGCATGCCATTTTATGGAAACGGTGGGATAACTCAAAGGTTGCTTACTTACATAGTTTTGTTGTGTGCTCTAGCAAGCGAGGAATTGGTCTTGGACGTTTATTTTTTAGGAAGATAAAGCAATATTTAATAGATTTAGAAATCGACACTTTGCAGCTCACAATAGAAGAGTCCAACGAGGCTGCCAAGAGAATTTACGCTACAGAATCGAGATTGATCAAAAAAAACTTTATTAAAAATGCATATGGTCCCAATCAGGACCGTTGGCATTGGACTCTAGATCTGCAAGACTTTTTATACGCATCTGAAGAGGATATACTGTAACTGTCAATTGCTTTTAGGGACTAATAGTGCGTAAGTTTTTTCTGATATTTGGGTTAATCGGTTTGTTTTGTTTTACGAGCGTTAGTCAGAGTGGTTTAGGCAGTTTATTTCAGAAAATTTTAAGACCTGTATTTGAGCTCTCTGAAAAAGTTCTAGGGCAGGCGATCGCTGCTTCTGTCAAACTACAATATGGTGAATGGAAAAGTGACCCTGAAACCCAAGCTTATGTACAAGGGATTTTTAAGAGAATCGTGCATGTTGCAGAGCGAAAAAATCTTAAGTGGAGTTTAACTATCTTAAAGCCTAGTTTTGTAAATGCTTTTGCAGTACCCGGTGGGCACATCTACATTACCAGGGGGCTTTTACAGAAAATTAAGACTGATGATGAGCTTGCAGCAGTACTGGGGCACGAAGTCGGTCATGTGGTAGCGAAGCATTCGATGAAAAGTATAAAGCATCAATTAGCCTATCAATTTATAATAAATAAGCTTAATAAGAGAAGTGATAAATTGAGGACACTAGGCCAAATCTATTCTGTTTTTGCGGGCTTAAGATATAGCCGCAAAAATGAACATGAAGCAGATTATTATGGAGCCCGATATGCAGCATTAGCTGGTTTCAACCCTCAAGGTATGGTTGATTTTTTGGGAGTCTTGAAAAAAATTAACCCGAAGGAGCCCAACCGGATTGAAACTTCAATTCGATCTCATCCTCCCACATCTAGGAGGATAAGGCGGATGGAAGAATATATGACAAGCTTCCCTGTGGAGCATCAGCGTCCTCGTCAGTTAAGTTATGACTATTCTGCAAAATATCCTCCCAAGCCGAAGTCTGAAAAAAATAAAGTTTCGAAGGTAACTTCTAAATCCAGTTCAGTAAAGAGTACCTCCACTTCTTCGATGACTTCTAACACTACCTTGAAACAGATGATCGTTTACAGGCAATCTTTTGATGAATCTGAGATTTTAGGAGTTTCTAAAGGTCTAAAAATTGCGCAAGACCAAGGCATATATATTGTAGACACCAAAACTAAATATTCGGGAAAATCGTCGCAACGTCTTGCCAGTTATCGACCTAAAAATTTGGGGTTAGTAACTGAACCGATAAAAGTAGAAGGTGGAACTCGTTACAAAGCTACAGTTTATATAAAAACACGAGATATTATCGCTAAGCCTAATCCGATTGGATACGGAGCATGTATTAATATCACAGAATTAAGTGATCGCCAATTCCTAGGGTCTCACCCAGGTATTTTCTCTAAAACGGGCTCTACTGCAAAATTTCAGAAACTCAAATTTGAATTTACGACTCGTAAAAAAACTTCAAAAATTACAGTTGAATTTGCTCTTCGGGGAGCTCGTGGGCAGGTTTGGTTTGATAATTTTTATCTACAAAAGTTGTGATTTTTATGCGTTGTAAGTCTTTCCAAGATTAAATTTGAAACTTTTATGGTAGGCGTTGCGTAGTGTAATTGAGTCCAAACAAGGAGACAATCATGGGCAAGACGCTGAAACGTATCAAAAGATCTGCTGCGGCAAGCATAATATCGATTGCATTGGTGGGTTCACCACTGCACGCTGAAATGTCAGAATCTTTATTTGAACTGGCTAATTTTGGGGTCACCATGGGGAGTTTCACAAATTCTCTAAATCAGTTACTTCATTCGAGATCACCTCAAGAGCAGCAGCAAATTCAACAGCGCATGCAATACGTTGAACGAATGGCCACCATGCAGGCCTATTCATTGGAATCTTTCATTGCATCCGACGAAGCTTTGGCAAGCAACCAAAGCACATTCTCCAATTTTTTTGGAAGTGGTGGAGATGACGCATCGATCGATCAGGTTTACCAATCATTCAAGCAATATCAAGCGATGTTTTCCCATCATGTCCTGCGTGCTATGGGTCAATTTCCGATGCCCACCTATGAGAGACTTTATATCAGATGGAAGCGCATGCCTAATACTAATCCTAGGATGAAAGAGCTGGCAAAACAGCAATTCTTGAGTGTATTTCGTTCCTATGCTCGCAGGTTTGTATACACTACTCAGGCTAAACTAAAATCTAAGCGTAGAAAGTTTTTGTCAGCTTTGAAGTCTGTAGAGCGTAGCGGTCCTTTTGCAATGAACGATAAAGTCAGATTTGATAAAGCTTTCTGGGATTATCAGCAAATGTTTAAGGAGCGGACGGAGCCCCGTCATGGTGATTTATTTATTCCAGAATTTCCTTACAACAATATGCTCGTTTCAAATCAACAACCGAATTTTGTGTACAATCAATCAATTTACCAACAGGCTGGATTGAATCAATTTGGTTATGGGTCCAGCGCTGGTATGGGTTATCAAATGGGTGCTGGTATGTATCCTGGTACGAATATGGGTGTAACAATGGGTATGGGTAACTCCATGAACATGGGTAATTCCATGGGAATGGGTAACTCCATGGGAATGGGTACCACAATGGGAGTTAATGGTCGCTATTCAGCAGTAATGCCTAGTTATCAGGCAGATCAGGTTGTTCCTCTTGGAGGAGCAGCTCAGGCCCAGACTTTGGGAAGTCCCTACGGATCCTTTGCGCCAAGTACCTCTCCCGATTTGGATGCTCGACTTCTACAAGAGATTTATTTAAAGCAGCGTCAGTACGAGCAATCGTCTAGTGCCGGCGATTCTGGTGCAGTGGATGCCGCATTTGGTGATTATATGAAACTAAGAGATAAGTGGTTTTCTCAATAGTTTTTGATCTAAAGCAAAAGTACATTTAAGATAGGCTCCTGAGTTCGTAACTCGGGAGCTTTTTTAATAGTGCAATCAAGGAGAGTAACTATGGGCCGGACACCAGTTTTTGGCGGCAATTGGAAAATGAACCACACGGTGGAGATGGCTGAAGAGTTTCTACAACATTTTATCAATTGTGATTTTTCAGCTAATTGTGAAGTTATTTTATTTCCATCTTTTACAAATTTACATTTGATGCAAAAATATTTGAAAGGTACTTCTGTGCAATATGGTGCTCAAAATTTTCATTTTGAGGAAGCCGGTGCTTTCACGGGCGAAGTCTCCTTAAACATGCTTCTTTCTCTAGGTTGTAAGCACGTATTGACAGGTCACTCTGAGCGACGTCAAATTTTTGGCGAAAATGATGAATTGGTTAACAAGAAAACATTGCAAGCAATTAGGTGTAATTTGACTCCGATGGTATGTGTCGGTGAGTCTTTGGATGAGCGCGAAAAAAATTTAACTCGCACTAGAATAAGAGACCAAGTAAAAGCAGCCCTCAAGGGGGTTGCACAACAGGACATAGGAAAACTTATTTTTGCATATGAACCTATTTGGGCTATTGGCACGGGTGTCAATGCCAGTGAAATTGATGCCAAAGACGGCTGTGGTACAGTACGAGAGGTGATTGCGGATGAATTTGGAAGTCAGTCCGCCGATGAGGTGCGAGTACTATATGGTGGCAGTGTGAAACCAAATAATATTGCCTCTTATATGCAGCAAGATGGTATTGACGGTGGTTTGGTTGGTGGGGCCTCATTAAAGCCAGCTGATTTCTTCGAATTAATTCAGAATGGGGTAACGGCTCAATAGGAAATTTCATGGTACTGACTTACAAGGCCGCTGCAGGTAACAGGCGCGGAATGATTTTGCCATTTGTATTGGCGTTTGCAATGATCGTTTTGATCTTTGCCTTTAGTTTAATCTTTATGGTTCAGACAGAACATAAATTGACGAACAAGTTTGTTGATCATTCTATTGCGGAACAGATCGCCGAATCTGGCGTAGAACAAGCTTTGTTTTACATGAAAAGTGATCTGGACACCAATAGCAAGATGCTACAGGCGATGAAAGACGAATTAGAATCTGATATTCCTATACCCGTTATGGCTAAGGATGAGATTCGTGAAATGGCAGGTTCTTCTGGAACTTATGATCTTGAATTAAAAGTGAGCTATGAGCCAACTCCATCTCCGTTTCCTGGTATGGGAGTTTATAGCGGAGACGTTAGAATACAGTCTCGTGGTATTTATATTACATCGCTGGGTGAAATTGTAAAAAAACAGGTTTTGGCAGTTTACGCTGTCCGTGCTGTTAATTTGGGTATTGTAGCACCAGATCATTCTTTGTTTCTTAGGGATAAAGAACACTTAAATTACAACTTTGAAGATAATTTTGACCCCAGTGACTTAAATGTGATGGGTGGTGATGTATATGTTGAGAATGGACTCACTGCTGAACTTTCTGATTACAACAAGCGGAGAATGATTGAAAAGGGTGAATTGACCTGGCAGGAATACTATTACATGGATCATCCGCCGAATACGCAAGGATTGGCGGATGGTGGTGTCGATTTTTTGGATGCCGATCAGGTGGAATACAAGCGTTACGGAATTTTTAGAAAATTCAAGATTTTTGGTCGTGAAGTTAAAGAAAAATATTCCACAAAAGTTTTCCCGAGCCATAATTTTTGGACAGATGAGCAGATAAATTTACGCCCTTTGGAATTCTATAAAACACTAGCTCGAGTAAGGCTTGAACCTCAGCGATATAATCCTGCTGGTGGTAACGTTAGGGATAATCGTTATTTCAAGAACGTTATTTTTGAAGGCGAAAATGGTTACAACTCCGTGCGGTACAACAATGTTTTGCCTCTGTATGGTTATGGTGATTGGCGAAGGGCTCCTGTTTTTGATGGTAACCGATATGGACCTCGCTCTCGCGAGCACGATTTAAGAAATCCAATTAATGTAGACGGAATAGTCTTTGTACGGGGTGACGTTTTCGTAGAAGGCTGGTACAAGGGTGTAGGAGTATTGGTAGTACAAGGAAATGTTTATATTGGAGGCAGTTTAAATGCTCTCCCAGTGGATACAGCTGGGCATCCTTCTCTCTGGAATATTTTAGCTTTCGAAGATCCCAATAGAGAACATTCTAACTTTACTCCCACTAATCATCCTTCATTTAGAAAGACAGGGCATGTGATCATCAAACCTCATCCAGATAATGATTGGTCCGAGAGTGGTGGTCAAGATCCCGATCCGCGACCTAAGGTGGATGCAGCTCTTTACACTCAAAATGGACTAAAAACTGATAAAGAAGCTTTTCGAGATAATTGGGCTGATCTTGGCAGTTTCGATGTGGATTTGAAACATAACCTCGTAGCTGATGCGCTCAATATGAATTTTATTCCTAAAGATCTTATTATTAATGGAATAGACCCTAATGATGAGTTTCGTGAAGCCGGGGGGCAGAGTTTGGAAGAGTTTCTGCAACCTGAATTCAATGTCATTCTCAAGAGCTGGGTAATCGAAACTATTGATTCAACCGAAAGTCTAGAGGATGAAGGGCAAGAATCCTAAGAGTGATATTTATTTTGGAAATCATTTTCTTTTACTTCTAATAGGACTTTTTTTTTCATTAGCAGCAGTTCAAGCTGCGGCAGATAAATTTGAGGGAAGCTTCTCAATAACAATTCCAGGTGATCGACTACTAAAATCTATTAAATTAGGAGTTGATTTGCCGCAGAATCGAGACATGATAGTTAATCAAAATCAAGCATATGGTCAGGCAGACTCTATGATTCAAGTAGGTAATTTATCTAGAATAATATTTAAGAAAAGCTACAAGGGTAAACTACGCTACAAAGATTCGGAGCAGAGCTCGATCCAGGCTATTTTTTACCTATACGATAATGTTGAGTTATTAAAAACATTTTCAATTGAGCCTAAGTTTTATAGCAAGGATAACGAATTTCATTCAAAAGGTATCACAGACAAGGTTTTTACATTGGAATTCTTAGAAGTTGATCGTGTGGGTGAGGCTAACGGTAAGTCTTTGAAAAAAATTGAATCCTTAGCCTTTAATATAGGCAAAAAAAACAACTTTAATTTGAATTTAAGACCTCAAAATGGAAAGAAAATTGCCGTAAAGTTGAGCACTCAGAATACAGGGCAGCATTTCTTACATTTTCCCGTTAAAAAACGCGGGAAATATCCATTTGATCTAAACAATCTTCAAGGTGGTTTAATTAAAAGAGTATATGCGGCCCCCATTAATTTTTCATATGTTCTTTCAAAAGCAAGAAATGCCGATCGCTCAAATGATTTAAATTTTCGTCAATTAACTAGGGAAGTGAATAATTTTGTTAAGTCTCATCCAGATTATGGGAAAAGTAGAGTTATAGAGGTGCCAATTAGCTTACAAATGAATCTGATGAATTCTAATGAGCCTCAAGAGTTAAAAGCCGTTGTAGGTCCACCAAGAAAAAAATCTTCTAAAAAGCGTCGACGTAATTTTTTAGGGTTTTAGTAAAAGGGATGTAGATGGTCTGTCAATTAATTCTGATATTCCTTTCAACGGTGGGTTTTCTATTCGCCAGTACAGATTCATTAATAACTTTGGAAATGGATCAACAGATGGCTTATTCAGCTACACGTCCCAAAGCTATTTGCAGACAATCTGAGTTACTTGAGAAGTTTAAGCAAACGTCATCAAAGTCATGGCAAAAAGCGGCCAAAATGAATAGTTCGCTTGCTACACAAAATGCTGTTGCGGTGATCAACAGTACTCAATCTTTTAGGGTAGATGAAGGTGTTAGAAATATCGATTTTGTATTGCGCTATCAGCGCCAAATTATCGTTGGTAATTCCAGTTTATTAATAAATGTATGGGTTGATCAGGAAAAATATGAGGATCAAACACAGGATAATAATCTTAATTCACAAGCATTTGGGGCTGGAAATCAAGCGGCACGTGTGACTGATAGAGATAATACTATTCAAGAAATAGGTACCATCCTCAGCGAAGTAATCGTTCCCGAAAGTATTGCTGCTTTTGGTTCTGTCGATCCGGTGGCAAATTCACTATCAGATGGTTTTAATGTACTCATATACGATATTTCCGATAATTTTCAATTCACGGGATCATTCATTGGTGGATATTTTGATCCGGATGATAAGTTTAATCCTAATAATAACAGGATGAATGCTATTCATATGGATATGTATCCGAGTAATCCAGGAGGTAATAATACTCCAATTGGGGCGTTTATTCCGGCACTGCCTCGCAAAGATTTTTATCAAGTATTAGCTCATGAATTTCAGCATCTAATTCATGCTCAATTTGATCTTGATGAGACTATTTGGGTTAATGAGGGATTTTCTCAATATGCTATTTACAGGACTTTATTTAACAAAACTTTCAGTAATGGCGAAGCATTACTCACAGCACCGAACGGATCGCCATCTCAAGTTCCTTTTTGGTTGGCAGATCCCAGCTCTAGTCAACTGATAAGTAGTGATGAACCAGGAATCCAGGGTAAATTGTGGCAACGTTATGATTCTGCTGAGCTCAGGGGAGTTGGATACCTGTTTTTTACTTATCTTTGGGAGCAACTTGGGGGGCAAATAAGTAACGGTAATTTAGTGGGTGTAGCCGCCGATGCCAGAGTTAATGCGATGATTGAATCGCCAGCTAACGGAATTTCCTCTATACAAGCTGGTTTAGACGGTACGTCGTTCAATTTCAATAATATTTTCAATGCATTTACTGTTGCACTTAATGCTGATGGTATCAACTCGTTATATAATATGGAATTCTTTGATTTTTCCAACGGGAACCAACTTAATATACCCAACGTTATTAATGTCAATCCAAATCTACTACCATTGACGTTTGCTTTGGCAGGTTATGATTTCCAGGTGATTCGCTTAAACGGAGGAACCCAAGCTGCGACCCTAAATCTAACCTCAACATCAAACTTCCATGCCTACCTACTGGAAGGCTCAGGACCTAAGTCTAGATCTTTACGACAGGATTTGGCCGGTTCGGAAAATCCCTTATTTGTCCCTGCGAATAGTACTAATGTTATAGTTTTGTCTAACCCGAGTTTGTCGCAACTATCAGTCCAGCTAAACTATCTTGATTCTTTATCTTTGGCTCCACAGCCAAGTATTTCTGTTCAATTTAATGATACGAACTTCAGTAATGGTCAGACCATGGCTCCTGTGAGTATCGATGGGAATCAAATTGTTCGCCAGGTTTTTACAAACAATACAAGTATTGATCTCGACATTTTGAATGATCGACCCAGTGAAGTTGCGATATCAGCTTGTAGATCAGGTCAAAATTGTATTAACGCTTCCCACTTGCTCGTTCCCTATGCTCCAATGATTCGTAAGGCGGCTATAAGTATTGAAAATAACGATTATTTCTTTAGTAACTTGAAACTTGATTCTGATACTGCCTACGATTTGTATTATGCTAATAAAACCAATTCATCGTTACAAATAAGTCCTCGAGTAACCCAAACTGCTGTAGTGTTGTCAAATTCGGCCGAACCTCCAGTTGTTACTCCAAACATTCCTTTGCAACCAGGTGCTGCGGCAGGCGGTGGAGGAGGTTGCTTTTTGGCTAGTGCTTCTTTTCTTGGTGAGGATAGCTATGAAGTCTATTTACTGAGTATGTTTCGCGATAAATTTCTTCTAAAGTTTAATCTTGGAAAGTCTTTTGTAAATCTTTACTACAAATACTCTCCAAGGATCGCTCAATGTATAGATTCGCGACCATTGTTAGGTTTGATT
>CAZYUV010000044.1:0-16099 GCA_964650625.1 uncultured bacterium | reverse complement strand
AAGAAGAGCTATATAATTGGGAGTACCCTTAGAATACCAAATATGTGCTACAGGCGTAACCAATTCAATGTGACCCATACGCTCACGTCGAACATTAGATCTAGTGACCTCAACTCCACAGCGTTCACATACTAACCCTTTATATCGAATACTTTTGTACTTTCCACAAAAACACTCCCAGTCCTTAGTAGGGCCAAAGATTTTCTCACAGAAAAGTCCATCTCTTTCTGGACGATGTGTTCGATAGTTAATCGTTTCTGGTTTTTTTACAACACCCTTTGACCATTGGCGGATAGTATCGGGTGAAGCAATACTTATCTGAATGGACCGCAGTTCTTTCAAACCTTTCACTTGGAGGCCTCCTATCTTATGCGTCCTGGTTGAACTCAATGTTCAACCCCAGAGATTTCAATTCTGATACAATTACTTTAAAGGATTCAGGAATATTTGGAGTCATTACGTTGTTGCCTTTAACAATAGTTTCATAAACAACCACTCGACCCTCAACATCATCAGACTTAATCGTCAGCAATTCACGAAGAACATGTGCTGCTCCATAAGCCTCTAACGCCCAAACTTCCATTTCTCCAAATCTTTGACCACCGAATTGAGCTTTTCCGCCCAATGGTTGTTGAGTTACCAAAGAGTATGGTCCTGTTGAGCGCGCATGAATCTTATCTTCCACGAGATGGATAAGCTTTAGCATATACATATAGCCAACCATAATGTCGGAAGCATATGCTTCCCCAGTTTCTCCATCATGTAATACAACTCTACCCGTTGAAGGGTTCAAGCGTCCTTCTTTTGCAATACCTTTAGTATCTAAATATTCATCAGCACGCTTAAATTCTTTCTGAATAAATTCTTCGTTGGATACACTATTTCCTGTATTAAAGGAGCTTGTAGCATACTTTTCCCCAAGAATCTTGCCAGTCCAACCTAAATGAGTTTCCATCACTTGACCCACATTCATTCGAGACGGAACACCTAGAGGGTTCAAGATAATATCCACTGTGGTTCCATCAGCCATAAAAGGCATATCACGTACAGGGAAGATTTTAGAAATTACACCTTTATTTCCGTGCCTTCCAGCCATCTTATCCCCTTCAGAGATAACACGCTTTTGTGCCAAAAATACTCGAACTAATTTGTTCACTCCATAGGAAAGCTCGTCACCGTTTTCACGACTGAAAACCATCACTTCAATAACCTTACCTCTTTCGCCATGAGGAACAATGAGTGAAGTATTTCGAACTTCTTTCGCTTTTTCACCAAAGATTGCTCTTAAGAGTTTATCCTCGGCGGTAAGCTCAGTCTCACCTTTGGGAGTAATTTTACCTACTAAAATATCACCAGGCTTAACTTCAGCTCCAACACAAATAATTCCATCATCATCAAGATATTTAAGAGCTTCTTCACTAATATTGGGGATATCACAAGTGATCTCTTCTGGCCCAAGCTTAGTATCCCGCGCTTCTATTTCGAGAGAATTAATATGTACTGAAGTAAATACATCCTCATGAACTAGTCGATCAGAAAGCACGATGGCATCTTCAAAGTTATAACCACGGAATGGCATAAAAGCACAAAGTACATTCTTACCTAAACTTAACTCACCATTACTTGTTCCTGGTCCATCTGCAATCACAGATCCAGCTTTGACTTCATCACCCAATGCAATGCAAGGTTTTTGATTTACACATGTTCCTTGATTGGACCGAGCGAATTTTCGCAGTCTATAACTGTCGCGCTTTTCGCGCTCAACCAAAACCTCTTCAATCCCTTTAGATTCAAGTGTGGCCAGGTCTTTTTGTGTATATTTGTGGCCTTTCTTAATTATAACTTTACCACCACTATCTTTGACTTCTTCTGCTGCTTCAAAGCCTACAATGTACTCATAGTTTGCAGGACGGTAACGAAATACAAGATCCTTTGGATTTGTACGTTGAATTACAACTTTAGAAGCATCTAAATGGGTTACAATACCATCAAATTCTGCAACAACACACACACCTGAGTTGGCTGCTGTGTAACTTTCCATACCCGTCCCTACAATCGGAGATTCGGTACGCACAAGCGGCACAGCCTGTCGCTGCATGTTTGTTCCCATCAAAGCTCTGTTAGCATCATCATGCTCAATAAAGGGAATCAAAGAGGCAGCCACCGAAATCATTTGAAGTGGAGATATGTGAATTAGTTCAGCTTGCGTACCAGGTAAGAGAGTAAAATCTTGCTCACCTTCCACATACTGCTTCACTGGAAAAATCTCATTGGCTGTTTCTTTGACAGTGTACAAACCCTGGTTGTACGTCACTACTTTGAACTTCTCCTCTTGCAAGGCATCTTTATAATCAAAAGCTTTGCTTACATCTCCGCTGTCGAACTCTCGTAAAGGAGTTATCAAAAATCCATATTGATCAATTTTAGCGTTGATAGCTAAGGAGCCAATTAGCCCAGCATTTGGACCTTCAGGAGTCTCAATAGGACAAATTCGACCAAAGTGAGTTGGATGCACGTCCCTCACTTCATAACCCGCTCTTTCACGTTTTAGCCCACCAGGTCCAAGAGCCGACAAACGCCTCTTGTGCGTCAACTCGGAAAGCGGGTTTACTTGATCCATAAATTGCGACAATTGACTGGACCCGAAAAATTCATCGATTGATGAACTGATCGGTCGGGTATTTATCAGCAATTGAGGGGTTAAATTGTTAATGTCTTGAATGGTCATCCGTTCGCGAATTACACGATCCATTCTGGCCAATGAAATACGGAATTGATTCTGTAGCAGCTCACCTACTCGTCTAACACGCCTGTGTCCAAGATGGTCAATATCATCTACATAGCCGACCCCAACAGACAAATCAATAATATACTTCATGGTATGTAGTATGTCTTCTCGGTCCATCGTCACATACTTGTATAAACAAACGTGAGCAGTGGGAACCTCGTCATTGAAAGAATCCATATCAACTTGATGCAGATAATCCATACGATCGTTCAAACGGAAGATTGTCTCATTATCAAGTGGAGTACCATCTGATACGATCAATTCACCTGTTTCCTTATCCTTTATATCACCACAAACTTGTATTCCTTCGTGGCTAGACTGAGTCAATCCCTCACCATCTTGCATATCGATGTTGAAAGAAATCTTGGGTCGACTGATTTTCAGTTCCACACCATCAACAGTCTCAATGCGAATATCGTTGATCTTGCACTCTACCAACGTCTCCACAATTTTTGGTGACAAAATTTCGCCCGCTTTAACTATGGCCTTACCTGTTCCAGGATGTTTAATTGTGTCGAGATTTTTTTGACCAACAAGCTTCTCAGTCAGTCCCATTTTCTGATTGAACTTGTACCGACCGACTCTACCCAAATCATAACGTTTGAAACTTCCGTATAGGCTGTCTACCAATGTTTTAGCATTTTCATAAATATATGGTTCACCAGGGCGTAACTTCCTATAGATTTCAGTTAACGATTCTTCCATTGCGGAAGTTTTGTCCACTTTTAAAGTATTCTGAATATACTTTAGGGTTCCACCGTGATCTAATTCCTTAACCATTTCCTCTTCACTGTAGCCAAGAACTCGTAAAAACTGGGTTACAGGAACTTTACGCTTACGATCGATTCGGACATAAAACAAATCTTTCATCACGTCCAAATCGTATTCTAACCAGGCGCCTCTATAAGGTACCACCTTAGCTTGAAACAATTTTTTAGCTTTATTGTATTCGTAATAAACACCAGGAGAACGATGCAATTGAGAAACCACAACTCTCTCAGCTCCGTTAATAATGAACGTACCTCGTTTAGTCATCAAAGGCATGTTAACCACAAAGAGCTCCTGCTCTTTGATCTCGCCGGATAACTTGTTAATCAATCGCACCCTCATGTTCAGAGGAATACCGTACGTCAAATCACGCTTTTGACAGTCTTCTGGTGAAAAGCGAACGTGATAAATTTTATCACCAAAGGTGTAAAACTCAGGTTCCTCTTCATCCGTGCTACCCCCCTTGTCTCGCAGACAAAGGTTTTGGTTTAGAGGATCGTTTGCTCCCCAACCTTCTGGAGGGGGAAACCCTAGATTATAGTCAATGAACTCCAAGATAATATTTTCGGTAAAATCTCTTATCGGAAAAATTTCTAGGAATATTTCTTGTAGACCTCTTCGCTCGCGTTCGTGCGGGTACTTATCACCCTGAATGAATTCATTATATGAATCAAGCTGGATTGATAATAGGTCTGGTACATGAAAATGGCCATCTGCCAAATCGTTTATAAAGATTCTGTCTTTTTTCTCCACCATGGAAATGCCTCACTCCATTCACTGCAGTCTTAAAATCCGAAGGGAAAGCCCCTTATACTAATTAGAGAACAGAAAAAAAAATAGCAAAAACTTCCTCTGGGACCTCTATTCATCCCAGAGGAAGAATATTGCTATTCAATTAAAAGCTACGCTTATTTAAGCTCAACAACGGCTCCGTCGGCTTCCAATTGCTCTTTCAGCTTGTCAGCATCCTCTTTGGACACTTTTTCTTTGACAGCCTTTGGAGCACTGTCAACTAGAGCCTTAGCATCTTTTAATCCAAGACCTGTCGCCTCACGAACAATCTTGATGATCTTAATTTTAGAAGCACCAGGATCCTTAAGAACTACGTCAAACTCAGTTTGCTCGGCGGCAGCTTCGCCACCAGCAGCCGCACCAGCAGCTGGCATTGCGGCTACTGCTACAGGTGCTGCAGCAGAAACACCGAATTTATCTTCTAGAGCCTTTACCAACTCGGAAAGCTCCAGAACAGTCATTTTTTCAATGGTTTCAATTAATTGTGCTTGATCCATATCTACCCTTCCTTACTCAGATTTTTCTCTTTGCTCTTTAATGTTGCTTAAAACATTTACAAAATTTCCAATATTTCCGGATAACGCTGTGACCAAGCCACGCACAGGCGCGATCAAAGTTCCGAGCAATTGCGCTCTTAATTGATCCTTACCTGGCAACGTACTTAATACTTTTAACCGGTTATTATCTAGGTACTCTCCATCTAGAGTACCGCATTTAACTGAAAACTTTTCTTCGTTTCCCTTGCTGAACTCCACTACACTTTTCAAATCATCGATGAAATTTTCTCCACCAAATAGATAAGCATTGGGGCCCACAAGATTGCCCTTCAATTCATCACCCAAATCTTCACCAAGAGCTTTAATAGCTAACGTGTTTTTGAATACCCGTAACTTACCACCGGTCTCAAAAACCTTACGACGCAACGCTACAGTTTGCTCAGCGTCTAAACCTCGGTTCTCAACGACGACCAACAACTGAGTAGCGTCGTAAAGCTCCTTAAACTCTTGAATCTGCTGTTGTTTTTCTGCAGTAGGCATGACAATTCTCCTTAAGACAACAGGGTCCCTCGAACCATGTCAATTTCACCTTTAACACAACCAGGGTCGACCTTGACAGAAGGCCCCATGGTTGGCGACAGGCTTACACTCTTTAAGTAGTTCCCTTTGGCAGATGCAGGCTTGGCTTTCATCAGAGCATCCATTACGGTCGCAAAGTTTTCAAACAACTGAGCTTCCTTGAATGAACGCTTGCCAATTGGCAGGTGAATCAATCCATACTTGTCGACTTTATATTCTAGACGACCCGCTTTGATTTCCTTTATTGCATGGGTGATGTTGGAAGTAACTGTTCCCACCTTAGGGTTTGGCATCATTCCCCTAGGCCCTAGAACCTTCCCCAGCTTACCAACGTGACGCATCATATCAGGTGTGGTCACTACCGTATCAAAATCCAGCCAACCTGACTGAATCTTCTGAACAATTTCTTCAGAACCGACATACTCGGCTCCTGCTTCTTGCGCCTCAGCCTCTTTGTCGGCCGCGACTATTGCTACTACGCGTACAGACTTTCCTGTACCGTGTGGCAATACAACCGTTCCTCGAACCATTTGGTCTGCATGTCTCGGGTCAACACCCAAAGATATGTCAAGGTTTATGGTTTCATCAAATTTAGCAAATGATATTGCTTTAACTTTGTCTACGGCTTCTCTCATTGAGATGCGCTGCTCCGCATCTACTTTTTGACTAGCTTCTCTATATGCTTTTGATCGATATGCCATTTCGTACTCCTACTTACCTTCAACTTCAATTCCCATGCTGCGAGCGGTTCCTGCTATCATAGAAACTGCTGACTCCAGAGTGTTGGCATTTAAGTCATTCATCTTTACTTTTGCGATTTCTTCAAGCTGCTCAACAGTCACTTTACCCACTTTGGTTTCAATTGAGTTTGGTGAACCTTTTGCCAATTTTGTAGCCTTTAGTAACAGAACCGGAGCAGGCGGAGATTTAACAATAAAACTGAACGAACGGTCGTTGTAAACTGTTATCACTACAGGTACTTTAGTTCCCTGCAAGTCTTTGGTCTGCTCATTGAACTGCTGGCAGAACTGCATTATGTTTACGCCCTTTGCGCCCAATGCAGGCCCCACCGGGGGTGCTGGGTTTGCTTGTCCGCCAGCTACTTGAAGCTTTATTTGTCCAATAATTTCCTTAGCCATACCTACCTCAATTGTGAGTAAACTCAGCTTCTGTTGAGCCTACACCTCTTCCACTTCAGCGAATCCTAACTCTACTGGAGTCTCTCTACCGAATATGTGGACCATTACACGGAGTTTCTTCTTCTCCATATTTACTTCTTCAATATTTCCAATAAAATCAGAGAAAGGACCGTCCATGATTCTTACACTCTGCCCTATCTTAAAAGCTGTGTAGGTCACTGGAGCTACGTTCCCTACACCCATCTGGTGTAAAACCGCCTCAACTTCCTTCTCAGATAACGGCGTTGGATGCTTGGCCTGACCCACGAAACCTGTCACACCTGGCGTATTACGTACCATCGCCCAACTACGATCATTAAGCATCATTCTCACCAACACGTAACCTGGGTAAATCTGCTTCTTGACAGTCTTCTTTTTGCCCTTGGGAGTCTCAGCCTCCACCTCTTGTTCTGGAACCAATACTTCAAACACTTCGCCGGTCATACCCATGACCTTCACACGCTGCTCCAAATTTATTTTTACTTTGTTTTCAGCGCTCGAACTAGTCTGGACTAAATACCATTCTCCCTCTGGGGTAACCATTGACATCAAGGATCCTCTCCTACTAACTATCGAACAAGATTGAACTAACAACCTCGCCAAAACTAAAATCTGCAGCCCATAAAAATATGCCCGAGAGAAGACTCATAATGATCACTACCCACGTAGACTTGATCACTTTATCCTGTGTCGGCCACACCACTCTGCCCCGAGTAGGATGTACCTCTCTGACTACTTCCTCTAAAAAGCTGTATACTTTACTCATAATTATTCCAAAACAGGGCGAGAGTGATTCGAACACTCAACCTACGGATTTGGAATCCGTCGCTCTAACCAATTGGAGCTACCGCCCTAAGACCTACTTCACCTCACGATGCAGAGTATGACGTCGCAATCGTGGAGAATACTTTTTTAACTCAATTCTTTCCGGAGTATTTCTTTTATTCTTAGTCGTAGAATAATTCCGGTCACCAGTCTCGGTGCATGCCAAAATGATTTGCTTGCGCATCGCCCACCTCTATAATCCAAAAATAAAACAGACTGGGCATACTATCACTGGGCCAAGACAGTGTCAATAAAACATTTTTTCTTTTTAATTTTTGGGTTTTAGCTGTCTTTGAAAACTACGCCAACACTAAGATATTCACCTCATTGGCTCGCTCTATTTCTGATCAAGTCACCGTCAGAATCTGTGTAGAAAAATTTATGATTTTTAATTAATTTTCCATCGCACGACAAATCTTCAGGTAGATAACCCTCCTCAAATAATTTGGATTTGATTTGGTCGTATTTTCCCTTTTTCAGATGATCTAGATTATAGAACTCTACGGCTTGTCGGATCATTTTGATTTCGGCATCACACGAATCTTTCGACATCGTTACTGCAACATCACTATTAGCCCCTTTCACTCCTGAAGCAATTAGACTACCGAGTCGGTCACGATGTTTCGAATACTGAGGAAGAATAGCCATTACGACTGAAACAATCATTTTTGGAAGAGCGTCTGTTAAAAATACACCAAAGTCACCTACACCTAAGTATTTTACTTGGAATACTTTACCAAACGACTGAAAACGTAAGCGCTCAAAAATTAACTCGACAGATTTTGAATTAATCGAAGCCTGACTGTATGAAATAAAGTCTAACAAATGCCAGTTTTCTAAAGAGTAGGGCCCTTGGTTTATGATTAAATTTTTAATTAACTGAACTGCTGCATTGGCAGAAACCAATAAAGACGTCGCTTTTTCACTACTTGTTAACTGTAAATCCATTACAAGATCACCGCTGGACCATGACCAGTTGATTTCAATTAAATAGGATAACAAAGCATCAAGGCGAGGTTGCCTTTGGGCTAATTCATCAAAAAGAGGCTTGAAGGCTTTTACTTGAAACCATTCGCAAGAGGGAATACTCCAGTATCCCGACTCCTTTCGTAGATCTTTTATAGATATATTATGCCCAACGAATACTTTTTCACTTTGGGTCGTAATTATTAAATTTTCCCGGCGATATACCCGATCCGCGTCTTTCTTCCAATTAGTCCGTAAAAGAGATTGCTCTATTTTCTTACTATCTTCAAACGAGATAGGAATTTGCATGATCCAAGACTTTAAATCCGATGAGAGCCAAGCCCACCTTACAAAGGAAGCTTTTCCAATTAAATCCAAACCACCTGCCTTACTGAACTTCTTCTCGAGATCGTTCAGATGTTGGCTCATTTTAGAAGCTTGGGAGGCATCAAATGTAGTTGCAGGATAACTAGGAATACTAATGGCCTTACGAGCGGCAATAGCAGCGGGCCCTAAGTAGATTTCCAATTCCCTAGCCCATAGGTTAGTTCCCAGAAAAACTATACAAAAAACTATACAGCAAAATTTAACCAAATCAGTAGAAGAGCTAATCATCACAGAATTTATAGCACAAGCTAATGGCACTTTAAAGTAAGATGGCTGATAAGAAAATGGAAAAACACCCCTGGAAAATAGAATAAAATTCCCCCAGACCATACATAAGAAGCCGTCATTTATGATAAGCGTCAAGAATAAAAATCTTAATTTTGACCTAGATCATACAAAAATTGGCAAATATCGCAGAAATTTATCTTATGCAAATTGACACACCCCCCACACCTTCCTATACTCCAAAGCCATAAGATCAGTTTTACAATTGCATACAAATATATACAAATACAAAAACGACTTAAATGGGGGAATGTCATGTTAGAAGTAGGTACGGTGATCGTACATCCAACTCACGGTAAAGGGGTATTACGTGAGGTACAAAAAATGTTGGTACTGGGTACACCAACTTGGTATTACATTTTTGATTTCAAGGTTAACGAACTCGATAGAGTCATGATACCAGTAGATAAAATCGAAGCTAGCGGGATTCGACAGCCCGTAAACGAAGAAACCATCAATGAAACATTAGATTATCTTAAAAGTGGCCATACATTGGTTCCAGACCCAAAATCTAACTTTCATAGGGTTCATAAAGAGTACTCCGAAAGAATAGCTAGGGGCGATATTTTAGAAGTGGCTAAGGTTTATAAGGCTTTGTACCAAAAAGGCGACAGTCGAGAATTAGGACTTAAAGACAAGCTTCTGTTCGAAAAAACGGAACAATTGTTGGTTGGCGAGATCGAAGCCTCTTGTCATCTAAGCACTGAAGATAGCATGAAAAAACTTCAAGATTGTATGTGTATCCAATAATTTACTAATGGATTAAAGCCCACCGATTTAGCGGTGGGCTTTTTTATTGAATAGATACTTTGGCACATGAACTTGACCTGCTATCCCAAGATAAATTTAGGACTAAGAGTCCATCCTATCGACAAGCATGGATATCATCCGATTCAATCAATTTTTTTGTACGCAGTCGGTGAATTGAAAGATGAGATTAAAGTCTCCAATTATCATTGCACCAATGTTAGCGTCATAGATCACGAGATCAAAAATACAGAGAATCTTGTTTATAAAGCTCATCTAGCACTCTTAAAAAATGGGGTAAATCTAAATAAGCAAAAAATAATTATAGAAAAGAAGATTCCTACAGGAGCCGGCTTAGGAGGTGGTTCCAGCAATGCCGGAGTCTACCTCAGAACTTTTGGCAGTGAATTGAAACACTTGGCTACTATAGCTAAAGATATAGGTGCAGATATACCCTTCTTTCTTCAAAATAAAGCCTGTCTTGTAAGTGGACACGGTGAAATCCTTGAACCTCTTGAAAATAGATTTAAAATCCCGGCTATAATCATCACCCCAAACATACATTGTGAAACAAAAAGTATATTTAAGGTTTTTGATGAGTTACCCCAACCTCAATGGGAATACGAGCCGCATTTGATCATTAACTATCTACGGTCTGCAAACTCCGAAATCAATAATCACCTTAGAAACGATCTCGAAAGAGCTTCATGCACAGTTCACCCAAAACTGGGATCGATCTTTTCTGAATTAAGACAAATTTTAGAGAAGCAATGTTTTTACTGTGGAATGAGTGGAAGTGGTTCAGCATTTTTTGCCTTATTCAAATCGCTCGATCTCAGCCAAAAAGCGCTTATCAAACTTCGACAGGCTGGCTACAAAGCCTATCAAACCAACTTCTGCAGCGAGATCGAGCACACCGCAAATTTCCCTTTATTTGAAACAGATCAAGGCCTATAATGACAGAAATTCACGTAAACATACAAAATCCACCAGATTGTGTGTTTTTTTGAACAATCTCACATCTAATGACCGCTGAAACTGAACCAAAAAAATTAGTCGTATTAGGGGCAACAGGCTCAATAGGTCAAAGCACTTTGGCTTTAGCCCGCAAATACCCAGATCGTTTCAAGATAATAGCGATTACGGCTAACAAAAGCCATCCTCAACTACTCAAAGATTGCCTCGAATTCCAACCTAATTTTGTTCACCTGATGGATGAGAAAGTCGCCACAGAAAACGATTCTAGGTTTGCATTGCATAATCTTAAATTGTACTCCGGATTAAATAACCTGCTCAGCTACCTGCGTAACTGTGAGGCTGACATTGTAGTAGCAGGCATGGTAGGTAACATTGGCCTTCTGCCCGTATTTACCTCTCTGCAAGCGGGTTTGAAAGTAGCATTAGCCAATAAGGAAACCCTAGTTAGCGCAGGACATTTGGTAAAAGACTTGATTAAGAAAAGCCCCGGTGCAGATGTAATTCCCGTAGACTCTGAGCATTCCGCTATATTCCAATGCCTCCAAGCGAAACATCAAAGTTTCAAAAAAATTATCCTGACAGCATCAGGAGGCCGCTTTCGCACTAGCTCCCTCAAGGAAATGAATGAAACCACCGTGGAAGAAGCCTTAAAACATCCTAATTGGGCTATGGGCGCAAAAATAACCATTGACTCTAGTACTTTAATGAATAAAGGTTTAGAGGTTATTGAAGCCCGGTGGCTTTTTGACTGCGAAGTGGACTTGATTGAAGTCGTTGTACATCCCCAAAGCATTGTGCATTCTATGGTTGAATTTGAAGATAGTTCAGTTTTAGCGCAACTTGGCTGGCCAGATATGACAATCCCCATCCACTATGCTCTAACACATCCAAAGCGAATGCCTCTAGAATCACTACCCAGCTTGGACCTTGTGAAAGTTGGGCAACTCAGTTTTGAAGCACCTGATTTTAAGCGCTTTCCTTGCTTGAGATTAGCCTATGAAGCCTCTCGGAATTCTCACAGCTTCCCAGCAGCCTTAAATGCGGCCAATGAAGTAGCAGTTGCTGCATTCTTGGATGGTAAAATTGATTTTTCTGGTATCCCTACTACGATTGAATGGTGTCTAGAACATCATGACACCATAAAAAATCCAGATGTAATGGAAGTCATTGAGGTCGATCGTATTTCAAGAGACTTATGCAAGCAATTCATTGAAAGAGATAGAAGGAGTACTCATTGAAAATCAGAGTTGGCCAAGGATTTGATGTTCACCCCTTCTGTGAAAATAAAACTCTTAAATTGGGAGGGATAGAAGTGGAACATCCCTTAGGTTTAAAGGGACATTCTGATGGAGATGTCCTGCTACATGCCATTGCAGATGCAATTTTAGGGTCCATCGGGTTGCAAGATATTGGACATCACTTTCCTCCCGGAATATCCCAAACTAAAGGAATAGATAGTAAAATAATTTTACATTATGTGCGCGATGAACTGAGCAATACCGGCTGGGCAATTTCTAACATCGACAGTACTATCATATGTGAATATCCTAAAATAGCCCCGTATCGTGATAACATGGCTGACTGTATTGCTGAATGTTTAGGCATAAGCGCAGAACAAGTTCAGGTAAAAGGCACTACCACTGAAAAACTGGGTTTTACAGGTCGACAGGAAGGTATCGCAGCACTGGCCACGTGCTTAGTAATAAAAGAATGAGTAGTTGAGCATGGAACAAATTGTACTGCATGATAAAAACAAGACCCAAGTATCAAAATCTGCAAATGAAAATTCAAATGTAGATGAATTTGAATCAAAGAAAAAAAATGCTGCAGAAAAAGTTGAAACCACTCAAATCGCCATTATTCGACCGCTTTTAGATAAAATACGTTGTACCCATGACGTTAAAAGTATACCTGCCGATAAACTAACTTCTTTAAACGAAGAGATCCGTGACTTTCTGATCCAAAAACTCTCAAAAACCGGCGGTCATTTAGCTCCTAATTTAGGTATTGTTGAGATTACAACAGCGCTACATCGAATCTTCGATTTTCCTAAGGATGAACTAATATTCGACGTAGGTCACCAAGCCTACGTACACAAAATGCTAACTGGAAGACAAGATGGATTTAAATCTCTTCGACAGTATAAAGGATTGTCAGGATTTTCCCACAGGGAGGAATCTGTTTTTGACCACTTTACCATGGGTCACGGTGGCACCTCACTGTCTGCAGCATTTGGTAGAGCATTGGCCAGAGATCACCTTGGTGAAAATCATCATGTAATTGCATTGATTGGAGATGGAGCCTTCACTGAAGGCATGGCTTTCGAAGCTATGAATCATCTTGGTCACTGCAAAACCAGAATGATAATAATTTTAAATGACAACGGTATGTCTATCGCACCTAACGTAGGCGGCTTTTCTCGCTACTTTGATAGGGTCAGGGATGAGCCACATTTACGTAACTCAAAAGAATATTTAAAGCACTTGGTGAAAGACATACCTGTTTATGGAGACCATCTTTATCAGTTAATGTCCAAGATGAAAAACAGCTTCAAATATTTAATGACCCCTGGAGTGATATTTGAAGAACTGGGCATTCGTTATATGGGGCCGGTGGATGGTCATGACATGTCAAGTTTAATCGATGTTTTCCTTGAGGCTAAAGAACTTGATCGTCCAGTAATAATTCATTGCCGAACCACTAAAGGCAAGGGTTTCCAGCCTGCAGAGGATATTTCGACAGCTGGCGCGAAATGGCACGGTGGTGGTCCATTTGACCCTTGTAATGGAAGCTTTATAAAATCATCCAACGTCACACCGTCATATAGCAATATACTAGGCCAACATTTGACTAAACTGGCTTTGGAAGACAGCAAGTTACATACGGTTACTGCAGCAATGCCTGATGGAACTGGCCTTTCAAAGTTCCGAGATGCAATCCCTGATCGATTTTTCGATGTGGCAATGGCCGAGCAACATGCCGTTACTATGGGTGCCGGATTAGCGAGCCGAGGTATGAAACCCTTTGTTGCTATTTATTCCACATTTTTACAAAGAGCCTATGATCAAATAATTCATGATGTCTGTTTACAAAATTTACCTGTCCGATTTTGCATGGATCGTTCTGGTTTGGTGGGGGCCGATGGACCGACGCACCATGGCGTATTTGATATGGCTTACTTGCGCTGTATCCCAAGATTGACCGTAATGGCACCCTCGGACGAGCCGGAATTCATTCGCATGCTTAATACGATGCATTACTACGATCAAGGCCCATCTGCTGTACGATATCCAAGGGGAGCTGGACCAGGTCTGAACTTTGAGGACATACAAGAAACCATACCAATCGGTAAGTCTCGTGTGATTCAGCAAGGCTCCGATTTACTAATAATTTCTATTGGGCGCATGCTTAGCGAAGCTCGACAAATGGCAGAAAAACTTAAGAAACAACTCAAACTAAACGTAACAATTGTGGATGCTCGATTCGTCAAGCCGATTGATGTACAAATGCTCGACTTTCAATTACAAAAAAATGAGTTTAGACTAGTTACAATAGAGGACGGTTGTGTCCAAGGCGGCTTTGGTAGTGCTGTGGCGGAAGAAATCAATTTATTAAAACTTAACAGCCCTGTTAAGCAGTTAACACTCGGTATTCCCGATGAATTTGTAACTCATGGAACAGTGAGCAATCTTTGTAAAGAACTAAGATTGGATTCTGAAACCATGTTTGAGCGCGTGCAGCATTGGCTGCAGGAAGGAATGGACCCCGAATGGAGTTACAGACTGGTTTAGTCACACCAAAATTCGAAGAGCTAAACTCCGATATTTATCGGAACATTATAAAACAGCTTGAAAATCAACGAAGCACTATCAATTTGCTACATCTTCAACTTAAGAAGCAAAGTAATAATGATAAAGACAAAGCTATTCAAGAAAAAGACAAGATTATAATTGCCCTTGAAAAACAGCTTAACACTGTAAGTGATGGGGATTCCAACCCAGCACAGGAACTGAGAATTCGCGAATTAGAATCAGAAGTGGTTGATTTGGAACAACGCCTCATGGATAAAAATAAGGAAAATCGTTCTATTCAACAGAAATATAATGAACACTTGAACCAATTAAATAATCAGCTCACCGAACTAGAGAAACAAAAACTAGAGATGCACGAATCTAGTCAGCAAAATGTTTCAGAGTCTAAAATCTCTGAGCTTAACTCAGAGCTGGAGTCTAAGATATATGAGAATAATCAATTAACTGAACAAGTACGTATGATGCGGTCTGAATTGGAACAAACTTCGAGTAACGATGATACGTTGATGCAAGAGATTCAAACCCTAAGAAATCAGTTAAATGATGTGTCCAGTGCAGAAAAAATAAAAGCTTCAGGCGATAATTCTACTCGGCCTGCCGCTGACGTAATTGATGCTCAAGTTCTACACAAGCTTATTGATTTTCATAGTCGCTTACTCGATGTAAACGAAGACAGCTACGATCTTACGTGGATTCAAGAAACTCAAATGCAATATGAGCAATTATTAACTGATTTTGAAGTTAGAATCTTCGATTCTGTGGGTGAGAATATTGATGAGACTCATCATCATGTAGTGGAATTCGTATATTCCAAAGATCATGCCCATAATGTTGTGTTTCGTGAAGTACGCAAAGGCTTCAAACACTTTGACCAAATATTTCAAAAAGCTTCTGTTATTGCTACCCGCAACCCTGTTCATTGTCACTCCTGTGGATTTATAAGTGTTGAGCAAAGTAAATTTTGTAGTCAATGCGGAGCTAGACTGGAAATGGAAACAACTACAGGTCTTGATCCGGAAGTAAAGCCTCTCAATGATTTTGAGAATGCTAAATCCTACCTGGAGTTAGCTCAATCACATTTGAAACGAAGAGAATATGAGCGAGCCGAACAAGCATTAAATAAATCGCGTTCACTCAATCCCGCCTGTGTAGTAAGTGTTGTGGAGCATGCCAAAGTTTTAGAAAGTCGTGGTGATTTTGAAACCGCTCGAGAAATGATTGCTGAGTTCACAGATCAGTTCGGAAACTCGACTAAGATAGATCATTGCCTAGAGAGGTTAGAGCAGAAATCCCGCATCTTCAGTTTATTGCGAGAATTGCATTAGATTTTCGGATATTTGGCGATTATTGGAATCCGTCTAAAAATTAACTCACTATTTTCGAGGGAGCACATATTATGATGAATTTGATAGTAGATGCAGTCAAGAGAGGTGCATCTGACTTACATATCAAAACAGGTGATGTAATTCGTGCAAGAATCAATGGCGTACTGCAACC
>CAZYUV010000043.1:0-16390 GCA_964650625.1 uncultured bacterium | reverse complement strand
CAGCAGGGTTTAAGAGATCTAGGGTAACCTTTTCCGATTTATTTTCAGATACGGTTAGTGAGGGTAACTCTCCAACTGATCGTGTGGGTGGTCAAAATCCAAGTCAGATTGGTTTGGGGTCTGCTTCACCTACGATCGAACTTTTAATGACCGAAGGTCCAACCCAAGCATCTGGTGTGGCGACAGATCTTTCGATTTCAGGGGAAGGTTTCTTCATTTTGGGAGATAATGCTCACGAAACCTACACTCGCGATGGAAACTTTAAGTTAGATTCCGTTGGGGATCTTGTGGCGGGTGGTTCTAATTTGAGGGTAAAAGGCTGGATGGCTTCTCGCGATGGCTCGGGAGGATTTCAGTTAGATACTTCAAAAACAATTCAGCCTCTGAATATGCAAACAAATCGTAAGCAGTTTGCCAAAGCTACTGATTTAATTGACTATTCTTCAAATTTGGATTCCGGTAGTGATACTCGCGATATTGTCCAGGCAGAAACATTTATCAGCTTCAAAGATGATTCGTCTGTAGATACCTCAAAACAAAAGCAGCAGAATCTATCATGGAACTTTGTAAAGGTGGATGCCAATAATTATCAATGGTCTTCCTCTGACTCGGATGGCAACGTAATTGCGACGGGTACAATGCAATTTAATGACTTTGGAGAAATTTTAGATAGTCAGGTGTTTCCCGGTGGAAACACTCAAGTGAACTATGATTCATCGGATTCAAACTTTCCCGATGTTTTCACCACATCGTCGAGTGGTCAAATCGATCCCGATAACCTATTAAAAAATCGTCCGGATAACGTTGCGGATACTATTCTTGACCCTACTTCAACTGATTTTTTAGAACTTACGCCTACTCAACGGCCGAGAGCTTTTTCGTTTACCTATGATCCTGATGGAGCTTTCATTCCAGGTAGTTGGGCAGATCCACATGGAGTTCCCGACCTTTCCGCAGGAAGCCAAAATCTGTCTACAGCAGATTTGGATGCCACTTCAGGAAAGCCCGCTAATATTCCTGCTGATTTAGCTGATACGGTTTATCAAGTTAACAATGTGGTAATAAATAATAGCCTTGTAAATGATAAAAGCTCGCAGAGTTTACAGAACTATTTAGGTTTGCAATTGCCGGCTCCTCCTTTGAACACAATTTCGTCTTCAGGTCAGATCTCTATAGAGATTACCGATGATCCAGCGGGAGCTCCTCTGGGTGGCGCAGGTGGAACTAATATGAGTGTTCGCATATATAAAAACTTTCTTGGAGGTGTTGATAGCGCAGGTGTCCCAGCAGCTCCAGTATTAATAGGTGAAATGCATGGTCTTAGCCGGAGTGAGGTAGAGCATAATATTGCTGTGCCGGGAATACTTCAGTTTAAGCTGGTAAAGACGGATGCTCAAGCTAATAACTGGACTAATAATCCAGGTGCTTTTTTAACATTTAATTCGGGCACTTCTGGGCAATTGAATCCCGTAGATGATGGTCGTTTTTTTACGGGACTTCCTTCTGGATTTCATGATGGTACCCAAGGGCCTTCAAAATTTGAAGTACGTAATGTTGATGCTAGTAACGCAGAATATACAGGAGATCTTAGAATTATTTTTAACGCTCCTACTTCGTTTCAGATTATCGATGATTCCAATGCAATCGTAACTCAAGGGGCTTTACGAGATGGGGAAGCTGATACAGAGGTTAGTGTATTAGGTGTTACTTTTTCCATATATAGAGAAGGAAATTCGCTAACTCCAAGAGATGTTTTAGATGATGGTTTTCTTGGAACAGAGATCCGATTGACCCAGTTTCGTGAAGCTGAGGGGAAAGCGGGGCCAATAACAGTTGATGTACCCAAGATTTCTCAAGTAAACGAGAAGACCGGGCAAATTTTTGTTTCGGAAAAAGATATTAACTTTAATGTTGGGTTTTCTAGTGTAACGCCAGTTGCCCGTAAAAACTTTACTAGTGCAACAGCCAATGATTCTCTTGAGAATTTGAACGGTTCTATCCCTGCGGGCAGCATTACTATTGATGCCAGTCGAGCAAAAAATGCTGCGTCAGGAAGTTATAGGATTGAGTTTGGGGTTCGCGAAGATTTCTCTGGTGTTGCGGGTTATGACCCTTATCGTCCACACGATAATCCAGCGACTGCTGATGATGCTACAGCAGCAGATGGACTCATGAAGGATGCTTTGGGTAACTCAGATGACAATGAAGAAGATCTCACTAATCAAGTGCTTAAGGTATTCGTGAATGGCGAAAGTCTACCCCGCTATATAGTGGATTTGAATCCTGCTGATAATGCAGATGGTAACTCTGCCGAACAGGTTGGTTTGGATGGTGCGCCTCTGTTGAGTTCGAATTTTGTCCCTCCCTATAATTTTTACGCTTCAATGCAAAATTATGCTCCACCTACTAACGATGTTAATGGTTTAGGAACTGCGGCGAATCCAGTATCCGATACCTATCAGCATCAATATCAGAAAGTAAGTCGTCAGATCAATTTACCTAATGGTTTAGTGATAAATTTAAGTAATGTTGATAAATCTTCTAGGATTGGTAATGGTTCAGGCACTGCCTATGATCAACCAGCTAATTTTATATTAGGTGACGCTTTTACTTTTGATGTGGACCAAGTAGAAATTGGCGGTATTGATAGAATTGATACCTATTCAGCGACCTTTCAGCAGGGCGCTTTACATTCTACTTCTATTGAAACATTTGATAGTCTGGGTGGTTCACATATGGTAACGACCACTTTTGAGCATACCGATAAAAACACGGGTGCTTGGAATTATTATTTAACCCTAAATGTAGATGATCCACTGATCCAGAACTTTCTAAATAATCCACCAGCAGGTTTTACAGTTGCTGATCCCAGAAATCCAACTGAAGAGGAACTTCGCAAAGCGAATGAAAATGTTTTTACCTCTGGACGTCAGGGTAAATTAGTTTTCTTACCTGATGGTAACTTGGATACTTTTAATTCAGTAATACCTACAGCGCAATTCAAACCGCCAGATGCTTCTGAGGTGAATATAAAGCTGAACATGGAACTGATCACGCAGTTTGAAGCCGAATTCGGTACGGCGGCCCGATTTAGAACCGGGAACCCTATGGGTCTCTTAGAAGGATTTAGTATCGAGTCAGATGGTGCTGTGGTTGGATCATTTTCTAATGGAAATAAAATCCGAATTGCTCAATTAGCTGTAGCTACATTTAACAATGCGGGGGGTTTGATTAAAAGAGGTAATAATACCTGGGAGGCGGGCACCAACTCTGGTATCGCCAGAATAGGTCTAGCAGGAACGGACGATCGCGGTTTAATTAACTCAGGTGTATTGGAGGGTTCAAATGTAGACCTCACAGAAGAATTCACCGAGCTAATTGTGACACAGAGATCGTTTACTGCTAACGGTAAAATTATTACAACTTCAGACGAATTTTTGCAGGAAATCCTGCAATTGAAACGATGATTTTAATTTTGGTCTCCCTTAACGGGGAGGCCTGGCCCTTTGGGCCATATGTTTTCAATGAATCGTCCTGATTTCATTGATTTCTTGACTGACTGACGTACGATTTAATTTTATTTTATCGAATGATTGACCGGCCCCGGTACTGATACCGGGGCTTTTTTTTATTTCCAAATATTGCAGCTTATTGTTGAGTATTTCAGTAGGTGCTATCTTGTTTGATTATGAGTAACGATAAAATTCGAGTATTGTTCATGGACGATGAAGAGTATATCCGTGATGTTGCGGAACAAATACTTATGTTTTTTGGATATGAAGTAACTTTAGCTAGCGATGGTGAGCAAGCTTTTGAAAAATATAGTCAAGCATTTGAAAACAATTGTGCTCATGATGTAATTATAATGGACGTTGGGGTACCTAAAGGGTGGGGTGCTAAAAAAGCAATGCAGAAAATTATAGAGCTCGATGAAAAAGCATGCGGGCTTGTTTCTTCAGGTTATATGGATGATCCCGTAGTAGTAGATTTTAATCGTTATCATTTTAAGGGTATTTTGCCAAAACCTTATGAGATGGATGAAGTTAACACGGCCATAATAAGTATCATTGAATTGGTAGGATTGCGTAAGGACCGATGAAAGAAGCAGTTAGATACATAGAACGAGAGTCCGGGGAATTGTTGGATGAAAAAATCGCTGGAGAGAATGCACTTAGATTTTGTTATGAAAATGTAATTGGAAAAATTCTACTGGAGTTAATTATAAAATGGCCTTGGTTGTCAATCCTTTATGGGATGTATCAAGATAGCGAAGCTTCCAAGAGCAAAATAAGACAATTTATCAAAGACTTATCGATCGACGAATATGAAGCTGAGAAACCAATTAATCAGTATGCTAATTTCAATGAATTTTTTGCCCGCAAATTAAAGCCGGCAGCGAGGCCCATATGTCCGGATGAAAACAGATTTATCATGCCAGGGGATGGTCGAGTAAGCGTGATTCCGCAAATACAGAATGATCGTGTTTTTCATATTAAAGGCGTAAATTTTTATTTAAGTGATTTCCTCTCCGATAAGGAGCTTGCACAAAAGTATGAAGGTGGAAGTTTGGTAGTTGTACGTTTATGTCCTGCAGACTATCATCGATTTCATTTTCCATGCGACGGTACGCCAGGTGAGGCGCAAAGATTAGCCGGGGTACTTTACTCAGTTAATCCCATTGCATTGTGGCAACAACCTTCCTTATTTTGCGAAAACGAAAGAGTTTTGATTCCCTTTCGTTTGCCGAATGATCAAGAGATATTACTCGTAGATGTTGGAGCCACAATGGTCGGCAAAATTCATCAGACATACGTACCAGGGAATATGGTTAGAAAAGCTGAGGAGCGCGGTTATTTTACTTTTGGGGCATCTACAACGGTTATAGTTTTCCCACCTAACTGTATTGAGTTTGATCAGGACTTGATAGCTAACTCAGCTAAAGGTTTAGAAACTCTTTGCAAAATGGGCTCCTCTCTCGGTAGCTGTTTTGATGATTCAAAAAAAAATGAATCTGCTAGCAGTGGTTCCAAGGACTTATGATCCCATGGATTTCAATATGGTTATTTGTACTCGTAGGGTCTTGCTACGCGGAGTCTTCGAGGAATCTTTCCAATGTTCGGTCCAGTTCAGTTGCTACTGAAAATGATTTAATTGGCGCCAAAAATCATTACCAGAAGATTCATGCTTTAATTGAAAAAAAACCAGGTTTTAAGAATGTTGAACTATTACTGAACGAATTAAGAACTCTGCGTTCGGACTGTTTGGCAGGTCATAAAATTTCTGTAAAAAAACTCTCAGAATTTACTCAACGTCTGGGAAGCTTTTATGACCCTTTACAAATAAAATTATTTGATGATTTATACAATCTATGTTTTGAATTACATCTCAAAAAGCAATATAAGCCTTGCTGGTGGCTACTTCAGAGAGTGCAAAAAATTTATTTAAACAAGCACAATACTGAACAGTTGAAGGCATTAGATTTTTTGCGTATAGGCTTACAAGACCTCGCTATGCTAGCAGTAAAGATGTTGGAATCTTCTATTTGGAATCAATTTATCAGTGACGCCAAAAGAAGAAGTCGACTGATAGAAGAGAAAATATCGGATGCCTTGAGTTTAGGCTGTGGTATTGCAAGTTTACGATTGGCTAGAAAATCCTTCAAAGGTAATAATTTTGAATTTATGGCAAAGTATGTCCATGAGGCATTAGTAAGACTTAAAGGAGATGCGGATTATTTACTTAGATATATAGAGTCGAATCAAGATAGGCTGAACACATCTCATAATATTTTTGTTTATTTGCGAAGCCTGATTCATGGGATTCAAGAGGTTCGAGATCTTATTGAATTGTTAGATAAAGCTATTTTTAGTAAATATTTTTCAGAGTATTCAAGTGCAACTGCTAAGCAATATTCAGTTCATATAGATGTTCAGGCTAAACAACGTCTTAAACTTCTACAGAACTTTGTATCAGATGACTTTGTACAGGCTTATCAAACTCCTATTAATGAAGTGGCTCAATTATGTATTCAATCTATGCAAAATATTTTAAGAGGCTTACAATTACACAATATTGATAGCGGCATTTGGCTAGAGTTAGATGCTGTGGAAGATTTTGAAAAAACTTATAATGAATTAAAATTCTTAGCTAGAAAGCAGTACATTGAGAGCATTTCTAGAAAAAGTATGCGGAACTGTTTTTTTAAGTTGGAATTTAAACATCCAACCCTACGCACTGATTATGAAAGTTTGAGCATAAATTAGTAGTTTATATAAATTCTCATAAGCTGGTAAAAGATTAAGTTTTCATAGCTTATGACAAAGCCCTAAATCGTTCAGCCTAACCTATTAAAAACCGATACAAAAAGTATGGTTTTGCGGAGGTTTTTGTATGGTTGAACAACACTTGGACAGTTTCATGGAGTATGTCCGAGTGGAGAAAGGACTCTCGGCCAATACCCAAGAAGCGTATAGTCACGATTTAATACAGTGGTTTGATTATTTGAATAACTCAAAAGAATCGTTAGAAAACTCTGTACTCTACTATGTAGGATTTATGCACGATAGTGGTCTTTCGCCAATATCGGTGTCTCGCAAGCTAACGAGTCTACGTATGTTTTACAAATACCTTGTGAGCGAAAGTATTATCGAATCAAGTCCGGTGGATTTAGTAGAAATGCCGAGACTCCCCAAAAGCTTACCCAAAGTTCTTAGTGTCGATGAAATTAAAACAATGATTGATTCCACGGCAGAGAGTCGTTCGAATCAGCGAGATCGAGCAATGCTGGAGGTTCTTTATGGTTGTGGTTTACGAGTATCAGAACTCATTGGCTTGAATCTTGGAGATTTCGAATTTAGTGAGGGCTTTGTTAGGGTATTAGGAAAAGGTAGTAAGGAGCGTTGGGTTCCACTAGGGCAATATGCCAGAAAATCCCTTATAGAATATATCCAGGGCGAAAGAAGTCAGCTTGTTAATAATAAGTCCATGAAGGCAGTATTCTGTAATATAAGGGGTAAACGTATTAGTAGAGTTGCGGTTTGGAAGATTATTCAAAAATATAAACTCCAGGCTGGTATTCAACGTGAAATATCTCCTCATACATTTCGACATTCTTTTGCTACTCATCTTCTTGATAATGGAGCAGACCTAAGGGTTGTACAAGAACTATTGGGGCACGCTAATTTAACTACAACTCAGATTTATACGCATTTGTCTCGAGAACAATTATATAGGGTATTTCAGAATCATCATCCAAGAAATAGGGAGGCCCAAAGGGTTAGTTGATGAAGTCTGATTGTCTACATATTCCAGCTGATTTTTTTTCAACCAGGAAGTTTCTCAGCTTTCTGGTCTTTGGCTTTTTATGGACATTTTCACTTCAAGCAAATGGTTTCATGTCACTAGATGATGAATTAGAGATCTACGGTTCTAAAGAAATCCAAATTAATAACTACAGTTACCAAGGTGATTTCAATCAATTTGTTCAACGAAATCCTCAAGTTCTTAGTGATCGTAAATTTGATCAGCATACCCGTTTTCAGGTGCGTGGGCGATTAGGTGAATCTACAGAAGTGAATGCAATTTTTGATGATTCCAATGAGCGTGAAGAAGATGAAAAAATATTACTTAACTTGAGGGGTAGTCAATATGAGGCTGCTCTAGGAAGAATAGATTTGAATCTTGAAGGAACTAGATTTTTGATAAATAACAAGAAGGCTCTGGGAGCATTCTTTCAAAGAAACTGGAATCACTGGAAAGCAGCTTTTCTGATTTCAAGAAGTGAAGGTATCGAAGAACGCGAGCAGTTTTTTGGAAGGGGCTTGCAGCGTGAGTATATTTTGAAGAAAAGTCCGGTGGTTGCTGGGAGTGAATCAATTACTCTGGATGGTGAAAAATTAAATCGTGGAGTCGATTATAGAATCGATTATGAAGGTGGTTCAGTTCAACTTGAACATAAACTTTTACCCGTAGAGTCTACTTCTAATTTAATCGTAGAATACGAATCTTCAAGGGATGGCTCTTCTTACAAAAATCGAGTTTTCGGTAGTCGTCTTAGCTATGACTTTAATAAAAACCGAAAGGTGGGCTTAAGCCTTTTAATGGAAAAAGATCAGATTGATGAAGCTATGATGCGTACTGTGGATGCTAAGCCTCATCAATTAAATTTATATGGATTAGATCTAAAATGGTCGGATATTTATGGGCTGGACCTTGATATGGAATTTGTATATTCCAGAGATAAGCAAGATATTGCTTCGCATACCTTACCAATATTATCTGGTACCGCTTTAGATATTGCAGCGAAGTATAAGAAGCTGGCACATAAACTGGTTTTTCAAAAAGAGCGCATCGACCCTCGTTTCAGATCTATCGGAAAAAATAAATTCATTGCTCTGGGAGAGGATGCTAACTTAGTGGGTGATGTTGACCAATCCTCCTTGAGATATCAATACACCACTGGAGCTTGGAGTTATTCGCAAGAATATCGTGATTCAGAAACTAACCTTAAAGATGACCCGGGAAAAGATTCTGTCAATTTCATGATGGTCGGGGGCTCACTATCTTATGAATTTGATAATGGTTTACGACTTCGAACACAATATAAAAATGAAAATAAACCCAGTCTTCGAAATGGGATTTTAAGAACAGAAAATATACTTCGCAAAAAAAGTTGGCAACTAAATATGCCAGTGAAGTCATGGTTTGATTTAGATCTACAGCGCTTGAATGAGAAGAAAACTATAAATAACTTTAGCTCAGGTGGCGGAAATCAAAACCTTTTTTATCAGACCAATCAATTCAGTTTGAGTTCAAAAACATTGAAGAACTTTAATGTGAATTATAATTATCGTTTGCGCAACTCTGATAATCTCTTGTTAGGAGTTAATAGCGAAGAGAACACAAATCATTCCTTAAAATTTAATGTACGTAAGGGTCGTGAACTTCAATCTCAATTAGAGTTTGCCTGGCGTAAAGATGAAAATAATATCAAGTCTGAAGTAAATAAAGCACTCTCTAGTGGTATGGATTTTAGCTATCGTAAAAGTCGAGATTTAAATTATAGAATGAAATTAAAACACGAGCTTAAAACTCGAATAGTCCAAGAGTTACCTAATCTGGATTTATCGCAGGTTCGCGATAGAGATCAAAAAACTTATATTACGCCAACTTATCCCGTACAAACTTTTCAGAATTCTCAGCAGTTAAGGTTTAGGCATAATGAACATTTTTATCATAGACTAAGCTATAGATTCCGTAGTGAAGAAGAAGATAATATTAATCGATTACTCAGTAAGAATGAAAATATGTCTTGGGATTTTAAATGGAATCTCCCAAAAGATTATCGTTTGAGATACAAGTGGAGTAAGCGAGACCGATACAATCTTAATAGTAATATAGATCGTAATATATTAGGTTTTGATACCGAATTGACCCGGGCCTTGGGCTCGCAAATGACCTTAACTTCGCGACATTATCAGGAAGTGGAAAACGATTATATTAAAGGCAATTACCAAGAACTATTTGATAGAAGTATTAGATTTGACAGGAGTTTATCTCGTTTATGGCAATTTCAAAGTAATCTTTTGTGGAGAGATCGCCGTGGAATAGAGGAACGAGAAGAGTGGTCTTTTGGCGGTGGTGCTGTATATACGCCAAATAATTCTAGTATGCGTATCGGCTTAGATATGTCGCGGGGTCGGAGTAAAGATAGGCGCACTCATAAGACGGGTGATTTGATGAGCTTGAAACTAAATATTAACCAAAGGCTTTTTACTGATACCCATTTAGAAGGGAACTATAAGTTTGAAAAAGATGGTCCATCAAGTGAAGGTAGTGGTTACTCAGCTAATATGATTAACTTGAGGGTATCAGTTGACTTCTAATAACCCACCAAAAAAGGCTTTAATTGATTAGTAAAAAATCTCCATTTGTCTTGATCAAGTGAACTAAACTTACTGCTAATTCTAAGCCGCATACCATCACTTGAAGGCATGTTTAATGATTGAATTTTTTTAAGCCAATTCTTATTGCCAACACATGGGTACTTAGTGCATTTAAGTATTTTGATGACAGTGTTCTGACGGTTATTAATGGTGAGTGCGAGAGCTTGAAATAGCTCTTTATCAGAATTTACAGCGTATACGATTTCTTGGTCCAGACTAAGTCCAATTGAAAGCTTTTCTTGTAGCCATTTTAATGCTTCTTTAACAGTCCCTTGAAAGATAATCTCCGCAGTATGAGGCCAAGGATATTTAACAAGTATATCTAAGCGGGTCTGTTGAACATTCATTAGTCCTTGACTCTTAAGTTTGAAATATTCCTTTTGAAAGAATTTCTCTTCCGGAGAAATTATGTAATAGCCAGGTTCCAGTACAATTTCATGATATAAATTTCCAAGTTTATTAGGCTGATGGTGCATAAGGCGAAGTATTGATTTAAGTCTGTGGATTAACTGAGCAGAGGTAGAGATATTGATTTTACTCTTTGATTCAGTGCTAGTGATTAAGATACTGATTAAAATAGGGAGCACTATAAATCTCATATCAGGGGTGTCGACAACGGCATAATTCCAATTGAGAGATATTATATGTAGGCAATACAAAGCTACAGTTCAGGTATAGACTTGTGTGCGGTTTACGAGAATCTTTTGGAATTCTATTGTAGAATGCAGCCTAGTTATGAGTGATCACGATATTGATATACTGCTAGTTCAATTACAGGATGGTCGCGAACAAGTTCGCATAGAAGCTATCAAAAAATTCCTTCACCAACCGAATAAATTGGCAAAGAAGCAACTTGTTCAGCGTCTCAAAGATCAGAGTCCAGACGTGCGTTACTGGGCAGTTTGCGCTTTGGAGGCTTTGGGTGATCCGGGCACTTTAAAGGATGTCAAAGATTTATTGCATGATTCGTCTAGGCTTGTCCGAATGGCGGTTGTACGGTTTGTAGGTAAGAAGCCTTCTAAAACAGAATTTGCACCGTTATTGGATATGCTTGGCGATCCAGATGACGATGTTCGCAGTCTTGCATCAAATTGTTTGGCTCGCTATCCCGAAAAGATGGTGCCGCATATTCTAGATGAATTGAGTAGCAGTCAATGGTTGCGTAGAAATCATGTTTTCCAAACCATATTGCACATGGGCTCCAAAGCCCATGATTCCATTTCAAAAGCTTTAGAAAAGGATAAGATACCTAAAGAAAAACTATACTGGTTAGTGCAGCTCGTTGGTGAATTTAGACTTAGAAAGCATTTTGGTCGTTTAAGACAAATTATTGAAGAAAATAGTGATGAGGAAATAATTCTGGGAGTAGTCAATACCTTTGCTAAGTTGGGCGTATCAGAAAGTATTCCCTTGCTAGCAAATTATTTAGATCATCCATCGGAAAAAATTCGTGAAGCTTGTATTGAGGCTCTAAGTGCTCAAGGAGAGTATGCTGTTAGCTTTCTTCTTGAAAGGTTAGATGATGATTCACGAATTATTAGAGTCTCTAGCATAGAGAGTCTTGCTAAAATAGGAGATGTTTCAATTGCTCCCCTGCTTGAAAATTTTTATCAAAAAGATAAAGAGGGGCGCTTTTGGATTTTGAATGCTTTACGTAGATTGAATGCAAGTGTAGCAAGATCAATTTTCCTAAGTTTATGTCAGGATGAAGACGCTGATATACAGGTGTTGAGCATATCGGCTTTGAGTGAATTTGAGAGCAGTGAAGATTCCTTAGAAGTACTGCTTGAATTGTTGGATCATAAGCTTTGGCGAATTCGAAATGAGGCTGCTAGAAGCTTATCTCGCTTAAAAGATGTACCTACGGAATTTCTCATAAAGCAATTAGATGAGGGTCTTGAAAACCGTAAATATTGGATGATCAAGGTTATGGAACAAAGATCGGAATCTGTATTTATAGAGCCTTTGTTAAATATATTTAAAGGTGATGATTGGGTCTTAAAGACTGCTGCTGCTGATGCACTTCAGCAAATCCCTTATAAAGATTCTGAGAACTTTATAGATATTTTGGATGGTAATAGCGAAGGCTTGATTTACTGGACTACAAGATCTTTAATTGGTGATCAAAATCGAGATTACATCGGTCCAATGATCAGTTGTTTAGATTCTAAGTCAGCTGGAACTAGAGAGAATGCTATTCAATTTTTTTTAAGAATGGGTAAAAAGTCTCACGCTAACTTGCGAGAGGTTTTTGGAGAAAAGCACTCTCGTCAAACTTATTTGTCTGTTGTAACTATTCTTTCGCATGATAGAGACTCTGCGCAATCGATTTTTCTTGATTTATTGCGTAGTACTAATCGAGAAGAAATCTATTGGGGTAGTGTTCTAGCGGGGTCTATTGGTGAAACTGCATTACCAGAAATTCATCGTTTGCTAGATAGCAACGATTGGAAAGTTCGTTGCAACGGACTTGTGGCAATTGAACGTATTCGATCAGAACTTTCATTGCCATTCCTTCTGGAGCTTCTGGAAGATGAGTACATGACGATTCGAAAACTTGCAGTGAAATGTTTAGGCAAAATTGCCATACCTAAAGCTAAAGATTATTTACTGAAACTAATTGATAGTGATGATACCGAGATGCGCCTAGCGGTACTAGAAGCTCTTGCCTGTGTTGGAGGTGAAGGCTTAATCGAAGTATTTGTAGAGGCTTTGAATGATGAAAATTGGCTAGTACAAAGACAAGCATTGAAGGGTATAGGAAGGTTACGAGACCCAGAATTTAGAGAAGTATTACTGAATTTCATACCTGGAACTGAATTGGAAGAGGATTACATAAAATGTGTTGCTGTTTATCGAGATCCGAGTTTTGTCAAAGGATTAATGAAGCGCATGCAGGGAGAGGTCACAGTTCCACGCTTACAAAGTCTAATTTATGCCATCGGTGAAGTGGAAGGCTTTGAAGAATCTAGTTGTCTTCTTCCATTTTTGGAGCATCCTAATTGGCAATTACAAAAAGAAGCTGTGGATGCTCTTGGTAAATTAAAATCTAAAGATGCAATTAATGCATTAAAAGAGAAATTAAATTCGTCAGACCCGGTTCTGAAAGTACATATCAAGGAAGCATTACGAATTATATTAGGTGAGGATGTGTGGCAGAAAATGCTGGATGAATACCTTACCAACTCGAAGCGTGAGCAAGCGGATAAATTCTTTCAAGAAGCACGAGATAAGGCTCGCAATAAGGCTTGGAAAGAGACGGTTAATTTGCTTAAAAAATCTAATGCTTTGCATCAAACATTGCGTAATTTTAATTTATTGGCACGGGCGCATGCTGAATTACGACAATTTGATAAGGCTGAAAAGTGTTTCATGCAAATTTTAAGATCTAGACCGGATAATCCGAAAATTCTGTGTAACTTAGCGATGCTATATTTTGTACAAGGTAACTTTGATTCTGTGGAAAACATTTTTGTTCGTATTGAGCAGCAGCCGCAAGTTCCTTCAGATATTTTGAGCCAGATAGAAAAAACGCGCCAGAAGATGCACGCTCAGTAGAGTTGATATTTCTTAAGTTCTGATATGAGTGAATTTTTTTTACTTATTGTATTCGTTTTTCTGGCGGTAAAATTTCGTGCATCTATTGAAGAGCGCGAATTACGTAGCCTAAAGGATCAGCATCAATGGGACTTTATTAAACATCGAGGAGAGGGGCGTGTAGCGATTTTAGCTCTTCATGGATTTGGAGTCTGTCCGCAACTTTTCGATCCGTGGTTTAACCAGTGGCGTGATAATGGTTGGAGTTACAGCATACCAATGCTGACGGGTTCAGTGCAGTCACTATACGCATTTGAGAAGTCTAAATGGGAGGATTGGGAGCATAAAGCTTTAAAGGCTTATGATGAACTCAAATCCCAGCATGAGAAAGTTTTTGTAGTTGGATTTTCAAATGGCGGTTTAATAGCTATTAGAATAGCTCAGTTACGCTCGCCAAATGGTTTAGTTTTGTTGGCCCCTTTTTTTGGGCTAGCTAGCCCACTAGGGCCATTGGGAGAGCGTATATTATTCAGTTTAAGGGTTTTTTCTTCTGGGGTTTTTATACCAAATAAAGGTTTGGATTGCTCTAATAAAGAAGGTGTGCACCATTTGTTTAGATTTAAACATTCACCTTTAAGAGCGGTTTTAGAATTGCTTAAATTCAGAGATTTAGTGATACGTTCGGGTGTTGTAAATTGTCCAGTATTCTGGAGTCATTCCAAAAGAGATCACGTTGCCAGTTATTCAGCAAGTTTGAATGCAGTGAATAATTTGTCATCAAATGTTCAAAAAGTTTCTCTTCAAAACTCTTTTCATTATATTTTGCATGATGTTGAATCTGAACTTTTAAAGCAAAAAGCAATCGACTTCCTTACTCAACAAGCGAATTTAAAATGAATAAAGCCACCATTATTTTTGGTGGCTTTGTTTCGATGATTCTATAGCCCTATATCTTGCAGACGAGATTTACTAGCTTCGTAATAGGCTTGTAGCATTTCATCCCATTGGCTGGCCTGTGCGAAATCAAGTTTAAGATATTTTTCGCTGAAACTGTAGCCTCGGCTCGGGAAATATATGGCTGTACCATAACTATTCTTTTTATTGTAGCCATGCGCTTTACTATATCCAACGAAATCTTCCGCTGCACTTTTAGCGGCGGATAATTGATTTAGCAACTGTGACTTCAAGCCACTAACGGATGAGTCAATATTGCTAGCTACTTGTTGTTCCAAAGTTTGTAGAAAATGAATTAAATCGATGTTGCTTCGATAATAGAATTTTTGCACTTTTTTAATAGTCGTATTTGTTTCCTGGATAAAATTCCCACTGAGTGTCGTTGCGGTAATATTTAATGCGGTCATCAAAGCATCGATTTTTGATAACTTAACCCAGGATTGGGTTGTGGCTCGATTTCCTTGACTACCGCCATCGTAAGATTCGTCGTAGGTCTCGACAATCATAGTGGCGACCTCTTCGGGTGTCATTGTAGGGTTGGCTGCAATAGGAGCCATTGAGTCATTGTAAGCCCAGCCTTCTCCAGGTTCAATATCTTCTGAAGCCAACATGATATCAACGTGATCTTTCACTGCATATGAGACTTCTAGCATCTGCATTAGACAGGCATCGAAAGCTAGAATATCTACTTTTTGTCCGAGGCTTTGTTGCATTTTAGCCAATGCTGGAGTCAATTGTGCTGTGGTTATGTGATTTCCGGATTCATCATCGTAGGAAATGCCTCTGAAGATGGTATTTCCTTGTCGCTTATTCCAGCCCGAACCATGGTTCCAGATAACTACCGCATATTTTTTGGCAGGATAATTCTGAGCACCCCAGTCAACAAAGTCAGTCAAGACGTCAGCGCTACCCATATCACACTCACCCATGGACTCGACTAATTCGTAATCACCTTTATTTATAAATAAACGATTACATGGCTGTCCTTGCGCTCGATCTAATTGCACAACCATGTTGAATTGATCAGTACTTCCTACCTGAGTCATCTCTTCAACATCGCCCACTCCAAATTGGTCTAAATTGTTGTCTGCGTTCAGAAATATTAAGAAAGTCCATTCTTTCTCTACTCTGGGGCTCTTGACTTCTTGAGCTTCTGTACAAGTCAATAGAAGTCCAGCTGATATAAATAAAACAAAAATTTGGCGGATCACTAACTTGAGCATTTAATCTCCTTATGCAGTTAATTACATATATTTTCTCTTTTGGTGGAAGTAACTGGTCGATTGTAAGAAGTAGAGTCTTAACGTCAATCCCTTATTTTTAGTACTATGTCCAAAACGCAGCAAATTCAAACACAACTTCCTCAGCAGATTGGCGATTACCAAGTTCAGGGTAAGCCGATTGCGCAAGGAGGTATGGCGTCTATTTTTAAGGTTGTCGATCCCAAAGGTAAAGCATTTGTAGCCAAGGTGTTACATCCAGAATTATTACGTGATAAGAAAAAGCGTGACCGCTTTGCTAGTGAATTTGAGATTCTGAGCAAGGTAAAATCCAGAAACATTGTCAAGGTATGTGAATTGATCCTTGAAAAGTCTATGCATGCTATTATTTTGGAGTATGTAAACGGCTTTGAATTGCGGTATTTGATTAAAAAATTTGCACCCTTTTCTGAGGAGGTTGCTCTCTATATTCTTAGAGAATTATGCATTGCTTTGCAGGTATGCCATCAGCAAGGATATTACCATCGTGACTTAAAACCTGAAAACATACTCATTACTCCCTCAGGAGAAATTAAACTTATAGATTTTGGTGTGGCACGTGATATGGATACCAAAAGAACATTACCCGGGACTGTATTAGGAACCGTGGACTATATGGCTCCCGAGCAAATAGAGGGACGGTGGAATGATCTTGATCAGCGGTCTGATTTGTATTCTCTAGGTATTATTACATAC
>CAZYUV010000042.1:0-16951 GCA_964650625.1 uncultured bacterium | reverse complement strand
ATGACCTACATCCGAGCCAACGGTACCTCCGTTGACTCTGCCATAACCCAGCTCCACTGTAACCGTATTTTCTGCCGTCCCCGGTTGTATAAAAACAGGCAACTTCACCTTACGACCATCGACGACAATATTTAGGTAATCATTTGCCTCCACTTTTAGAGCGGCGGCAGTAGCTTTGCTAATTGCAGCATAATTATCCCAAACCACTTTTGACACTGGATGTGGGACCTCCTGTAACCAACCATTATTTGCATGCCTACCATCAACAACGTGATAACTTGAGCTGAGGCGCACAGCAAAGCTGTTCTCTTTCGGCGCAGCAAACTTTTGCTTAGCAACACTCACAAAAGCTAAAGGATTAAATTGCCAGTTCGGGCGCCTCACGGAAAGCTTCACAGAGCCGTCATGCAGCGAGGAATTCCAGAACATTGAGAACTGCTGAGAACTTCTAAATTGCGGATATACGTTTTTTTGCCAATATGCCTTCAAAAATTTATGGTATGCGTCCTCTGAGTACTTACCTTGAACCCATGATAGAAATATATGTTCCCACTGGCGAGTTCCCTCTTCCGATTCACGACCCCCATACAATGGCCTGATGACAGGTTGCCTAAGGTTATAAATACCAACTCTTTTGTGCGAGTCGCCCCAAGATTCTAGATAATGATGAATTGGGAGTACCAGATCTGAGACTATAGAAGTCTCATTTTCTATTAGTGTCATAGCAATTTTCATGGGCACTTTCTTCAATGCTGCGGCATAATCGTAGCCAGATGGCAAATGATATATAGGATTAGTACCAACATGAAAAATCACATCTATTTCACCCGCTTTCATTGCATTTGTTAACTTAACAATCTCCTCGGAGTCAGCAACACCAGTAGGACCAAAATCATAACCTTTGCTCCACAAATTCCTGACACCTACCACCTCATTTAGGAAGTTGACTACTACATGAAGATCTTTGCTATGATGCTCTCCCGCGAAAAGAACAGATTTACCCTGATTCGCAATCAAATCAGACACCAACCCCTTCAAAACCTTCACATCTAGGGAGAACTTATTCGCAAATGAATCAAGATCATGCCCTGCTAAAGCCTGCTTAATTGCCACATCACTAGCAAAATCACCAATACGACGCTTCACGACTAACTCGTTAGCTAAAGCAAGTACGAAACCCAAAATAGCATCCGGTCTTAATCTTAAACGGTGATCAGCATTCATACCTGTTAAACTAAGGCCTCCCTCAATCGAGTACAGTCTGTTGAAATTATCCAATTTGAATGAATCTCTGCGATTAGCCATCTGTGGCCCAAATTCTGATTTGTGTCGACCCTTGCCCAAAAAGTCAGAATCAATATCCACTAAAATTTCTGCAGCTTCAAGATTGATAACTGGCCGACCTTTACCCTTATAAGACTGTGTCCAAGCCTTGTTAGCAGCGGGAGAATGCAATGGATCATATTTAACAACGATCGTATTTGCATATTTGTTTTGGAAATTTGATATAAGCTCTTGGGCAGTTGGAGAACTGTCTGCAGGCATTACGACAGCAAGTTTTTTACGATTTTTTACAGCTGCATCCAGTGCCTTCTTGACCTCAGCATCAATTTCAGTCCATTTAGCAGCAGTGGCCGATCCGTCCTTCCTTCTGTAAGGCCCACGCAAGCGATCGGGGTCGTACAAACTCAAAATACTAGCTTGGGCATCCGAAGCCAAACACTGAACAACTGGATGATCTGGATTCCCATTAATCTTGATTGGACGACCTTCGCGAGTCTTCACTAAAACTGGTACAGAACCATAGCTTTCATCCGTTGTCGTAGCGTAGTAATTGGGTCGACCTATTGTGATCTCTTCGGGTTTTTTATTATAAGGTATAACGACACCTTGATCTCGATAATCAGAGCATCCAACGCCAGCAAATGCTGCGGAGGCGCCCATTAATCCCAAAAACTTTCGCCGATCAACGGCTGTCATTTTTTCAAGATCTAGCTCGTCAAAAGTACCATCTACGAATTCCCGGGAATTCTCTTCGCTAATTTTACCGGAACTTTGACGATGAAGTTCCTCAAAACTTCTCCAATAGTTAGGTTCTTTAGCCATTTTACCCTCTCTTCTCTCGACGAACAGCCTGAGGATGCAAACTTACTTGAATCTCGGGTTCTTGTTTCTTACCAGAAAATACAGACCTAATACTCAAGCCAGACAAAACAGTTGTCACGGCACCGGCCAGTACTCCATAAAAATTTCGTCGCTTTATATTTTTAGAATTTGTTTTGGTCACTTTCTCATTATTCATGCTCTCTCCCCTCATCGGTGGCATGCTGTACAATGCTGTGGGCCCTGATGTTTTCGTATTACTCCGTGATCAGTAACCTCTGTGTGTGATTCTCTATGACAATCCAAACAATGACCCATAGTTAGTTTCTTATTTTTATAGACCACATCCATCTCATTTACATTCCCGTGACAGCTTGAACAATCTACACCCTTATTAATATGCACAGAATGATTGAAGTAGACGTGATCTGGCTGTCGATGGATACGGGCCCATTCCAAAGGCTTTCCACTCTCATAATAGTCCGTTAGCTTTTTTATCTCAGGACTTTCCGTCTTTACTACACTATGACAATTCATACATGTATCCACCGATGGTATGTTTGAGTGCCTTGACTTCTCAACCCCAGAGTGGCAATAACGGCAGTCTAGCCCCATCTCGCCCGAATGCAGTTTGTGCGAAAAATTAATGGGCTGCTCAGGCCCATAGCCTATCAAGTTCCGCTCGTCAAAAGAATAAAAGAAGGTCGTGAAATAACTGATCAGCACGACTAATATGACGATAGGAAGACGGACTTTGATATTATAATCTAGCATTGCTTTGTCCATGCTTTTATCCCTTCACAAGTATCCAAACAAACTCCAGCGCGGAGCGAGTCCAAGGCCAGTTGAACTTCGGGCGATTATATTATTAAAATATATGGTAGTAAACCTAAAATATAAAGCTGAACATACAAAAAAATGCCATTCAAATTTAATGAACAGTTATTCTATTGTGAGAACCCGTACCAGAGCTGGTTTCCAATATTGTACTAACTAGACATCGCTTAAACAAGTAACCAACAATATTCATAAACTGATTGTAAAAATCTCTTAATTCTAGGTGTAGAAAGTAAGCAAATTAACGCAAAAGAATACTGTTATGAAAATTAATCTTGCTGAAATACGCCCTAATTAAACCTTACCAACGGATTAGGAGGCACAGAGCAATCATAGCTGCAATAGCAGAAAATCCAATACTGGCGGAGCCATTTTCAATCCTCGCCATTACAGCTTCTTTGCGAGTTTTAATCTCTTTGGAACTTAAACCAAAACTTGACCAGACTAGAGAGAGAAAATTGGCCGACAGCAAACCAGGGAAATTGCGAAAAGCCTTCGAAAGGTTCGATGGAACTCCTTTAGCCAATACCCTGTCACAGACTGCATTTACAGTGTTGAGAACCTTATCCATAAGGCAGTAGAAAAAACCGAAACTTTTCCTATAAACCCAGTCAAAGTCAAGATTAACTGACCTTAGCTCTGCTGGATACAGTCCAGATAACATTAACATACAGAATGCCAGCGCTGAGAAGAATAGTAGTTGTGTCTGAGAAACTACATGACTGTAATCATAGGGCGTATACTCTGCACCGGTGCTTGGCAAAATGTTTTCGTATGGCAACAAGTTGTAAAGAGGCTGAGGAAAGCAACCTAGGAATATACACAAAAACGCTGCAATACCCATTGCAAAAAGCATATTCTTGGGGGCCTCTTTAGTTCTAAGACCTCTATCATGCGAAAAGAAAGCAAAAAATGGGATCTTAATTCCAGCGTGATGAAATACACCCGCCGCAGCAAATAGAAGCACAAACCAGACTAAATAAAGATGTTCTTCTAGGGATGCTGACATAATGATCGATTTACTGACGAAACCATTTGTAAAAGGGAAAGCTGAAATAGAAGCTGCACCAATGATACAAAACAAGCAAGTCCAAGGCATTGATTTATATAATCCACCCAATTCAGTACATTTTGTCCTGCCTGTTCTATATAAAACCGCTCCCATAGACATCCACAAAAGCCCCTTGTACAAGATATGACAAAACGCATGTGTTACTGCCCCATTTAGTGCCAACTGTGTCCCTATACCTATACCTGTAACCATAAAACCCAACTGATTTAATAAGCTATATGCCAGAACCTTACGGAGATTGTTCTCTATTACTGCATAAAATATTGGAAAGGCAGCCATAGCAACACCTATCCAGATTAGTAGAGGCTCGCCAGGGAATGCTCTAGCTAGAGCATAAACCGCCGTCTTAGTTGTAAAGGAACTTAGAAATACAACCCCACCAACACTGGCTGATGGATAAGAATCTACCAGCCATGTATGCAACAACGGCCATGCACAATTAACTCCAATTCCAAAAAAAATCAAGTAAGTGCTGAGTGAAGATAAACCAATTTTTCCGAACTCTAACGAGCCAGTCTCATGCACGTGCAAAATAATACCGCTGATTAACAGTAGTCCACCAAATACATGCATAAGAACGTAACGGAAAGCTGCCTTGCGAGACTCTTCTGTGCGACGAGCCATGATTAGAAACATCGACCCTAGGGTCAGCATTTCCCAGAACACCAAAAAAGAGAAAAGATCCCCAGCTAAAACAGCTCCCATGGCGGAGCCTGCGTAAAAAAGACCCGCAACAAACTCCAGATCATCATCTTGATGCATTATATAAAGAACACCGACAAAGGTAATAAGCAGGAATATCAAGCCAAATACAAAACTTAATTTATCCACTCGCCCCAGAACCAATGTCATATCTAGAAACTGAACCTGCCAATAAACTCCCGTATCCATATTCAAAAAGGAAATCAAAGTCACCAAAGGCAGTGCTAAAACAAATAGTTTCTTGAGATTACCCTTTAAAAAGGGCACAAGAAAAGCACCAATAATTAGGAATATTGAAGGCGGGAGGGCGCTAATGGTCATAATAATCTTCCTCTTTCATGACCAAAGGTCTTAGGATATGTTTTGCAATAAACACTAGTAACACGCATGCTATAAAACCATATACCGCATAAAATCCCGGCCACTCTTCCACACTAATATGCCCATGTCTGTGAATCACAAAATCAACGAGTATTAGTAGAGCGCAGGAAACATAAAAGGTTTTAAGAAATGTTTTAACGGTATTTTCGTTATCCCATATATGCTTTTTACTCATTCTAATGCCCCTTCCAAGTAGCGAAAATATATGCCAAATAAAGCATCCCAAGAGCAAACATTACATTGAATTTTGGCTTATATCCAGGCCAAGCCTCATGCTTGAGTTCCTGCAAATCTTCCGGATTTTCTGAGTGCTGCATACTATTCTCCTACTGCCAATGTAGCTAGAGTTAAGAATGGTTCAGGATAAATGAATAAAATAATGGATACTACCGCCGTAATACACAGAGGCAATGTACAAGCAAGAGGTGCCTCTTTGACGTTTTCATTTTCGGGCAGCATCCCTTTACCAAAAAACGCCTGATAAACTATTGGGAAAAAGTACGCCGCATTCAGAAGTGAGCTACCCAACAAAACAACCATCATTGGCCAATGTTCAGCCGCTATAGTACCTTTCAATAAAAGCCATTTGCTTATAAAGCCACCCGCTGGAGGCAATCCTATTACACTCAATGAACCTATGAGGAAAGCACCAAAAGTAAAGGGCATTTTGTGACCTAGACCCACCATCTGTGAAATGTACTTCTTGCCAGAAGCCACGAAAATGGCGCCGGCACACATAAACAGTGTAATCTTACCGAAAGCATGCATACTGATATGTAGCATTGCACCTTTCACTCCATAACTTTGTGCTAGGCCAGCCCCCAATATGATGTAAGACAACTGCCCTACTGTCGAAAAGGCGAGCCGCCGCTTCAGATTATCCTGCGACAAAGCAATCAAGGAAGAAACAATTACTGTTACTCCAGCAATAACGCAAACAACAGTATCGAGGTACGTCTTACTGAGAATTTCTATTCCAAAAATACCTGTGATGATTCTTAGGTTACAAAATACACCGACTTTTACAACAGCCACAGCGTGCAACAATGCACTCACTGGTGTTGGAGCCACCATCGCCCCAGGTAACCATGAATGCAAAGGCATCAGCCCTGATTTTGCGAAACCGTAAAGGAATAGCAATAACAATACGAGCAATGTACCTGGCTTAACAGTATCTCCGTAAATTCCCATACTTGAGAATTCCAAAGTCCCTGTCATTTGATAGGTAATTATCATTGCTGGTAAAACTAGACCAATCGAAGTAGCCAAAAGATAAGTAAGGTACTTTCGACCGCCTGTTCGAGCTTCACCATCCTGATGATGCGCAACTAAAGGAAACGTTGATAGAGACAGGATTTCATAAAAAACGTACAGCGTTAAAAGATTTCCTGCAAACGCAACCCCGGCAGTGGCGGATAGTGCTAGAGCAAAGCAAGCAAAAAATCTTGTTTGAGCATGCTCCTTTAGACCTCGCATATATCCTATACAATAAAGGGAAGTTGGTATCCAAAGACTGCACGCCACGAAAGCAAACAGTAAACCAAAAGCATCAACACTAAAATGTAAAGAGACACCTGGAAGAACCTTCCAGAGTTCAAACTGAACAGCAATCCCCTTCGTCACAGGCTCAAGCAGCGAGAACAGTAGCATTAATTTTAAAAAGCCCGCAAGAAAAGTCCAGAATTCTCGAAGATTAGGATTGCGCCCACTTAATGAAATTGGAATTACAGCTACAGCGGAGGTCAATACTATTGCCAAGGGTGTAAACGAAATTATGGATTCGCTCATATCAATCCTCCTGGGAGAATGGGCTGTATCCAGCGAGTAACAATTTCACCCGTATAAAGCCCCATCGCAATTAGCGCTAAAGCACTCACCCACATTGGAATAAGCATTGAAACTGGACTATCCGCATAGTCCACTTCTTGATGCTCATGGGGATCTGGAACTTCTTCTGATGTTGCCGAGAAAAAGGCTGTTTCAACTATTCGAATAAACAATATTGCATTTACTAAGCTACTAATTAGTAGAGCAACAATAAAAGCATAATCGGAAGATTGGTAAGCTCCACTTATTAAGTACCATTTACTAAAGAACCCACAGGTCGGCGGAACTCCTATCATACTTAAACCACCGATGATCAGGGCACCCATCGTCCATGGCATAGACTGAAAAGCATCTTTGAAGCTCTCGAAATTGGCCCTTCCTTTGCGATACACAACTGAACCAATCACCATAAACAAACATACCGTCATCAAGCCATCAGCCATAATATGGTATATGGTTCCGGTCAATCCTGCAGAAGTTCCAGTCCAAGCCCCCCCAACCATGTAACCTATTTCCGCAACGATTAAATAAGTAAGCATTCTCTTGATATCTCGTTGGGCTAAGGCAAAAAATGAGCCCATCAAGATTGCCACCACAGCAAGAATCATGATCACAGGCTTCCATTGAATAACATTAAATATCCAATCTGCGGAATAAACCGTGAACATAATCCTAAGCATTATGTACACAGAGACTTTTGTCATCAATGGGGCCACAAGACAGCTTGTTGCAGTTGGGGCATAGGTATAAGCATTAGGCAACCAACCATGAAATGGAAATAATGCCATTTTTATCCAGACGCCCACCATGAGAAAACCAAAAGCGATCAAAACTGCTTGAGATCCAGCCAGTTGAGGAAGAATAGACCCTATATCTACCATGTTTAAGGAACCCGTCTTGATAAGAAGAAGTCCTACACCAAGTAGATAGAAACAGGCTCCTATGGTGCCTAGAATTACATAATTAAATGTAGCCATGTAAGCGCGGCCACGGCCCATAGCCAATAACGCATAGCTCGTTAATGCTGCAATTTCAAGTAGAACATATAGATTAAAAGCATCCCCTGTGATTGTCATACCAAGTAATCCAGTTACAAGCAAAACAAACAGAGTGTAAAAATTAGATATTTTATTACCCAATTCTTTTTCTACCGGCTTACGAGCAAATACCGCCACAAGCAAAGCCACCAATGACACCATCACAAGAACCAGCGCATTTAAACCATCTACGCGATACTCAATACCGAATGGCGGTTCCCATCCGCCTAATCGGTAACTTATTACACCGCCAGCACTAACCTTCGCTAATGTCGCAACGGCACTTAAAAAGCTACCGAGTAAACCAACTACTGCCAGAGGCTGGCACACAGACGGTTTAAACCAACCAGCAAGCGTCAGCACCATAGCGGTAAACATTGGAATAATTACTATCAATACCGGATATTGTTGTTCCATAACTACATCATCTCTATTGCATTTGTGAAATCGACTTATCCTATTTTTTTGAGGATTTCGTCTTCTTCACACGTTCCATATTCACTATATATTTTTTGAACAAGAGTCAAAGCCATACCAAGAGTTGCAACACCAACAACAATGGCAGTCAGCATCAGTATCTGCGTCAAAGGGTTGGCATACATTGAAGCCTCTGTAAAGTAAGTTTTCACGCCATCCACTTTGGTATAATTTAAAATGGGAATCGTCGACCCGGCCTTAACGCCCATGGATATAAAAAACATTATGATGGCATTCTGGAAGATACACATTCCAATACATTTCTTGACTAAATTATTCTTACCAATCATCGCCCAAAGCCCAATCATGAGTAGAACAATAACCAGTAAGTAATTATAGTTAATCTGCAACCATTCCATAAAAACCTCTACAGACCGCGATCCATCCAGCCATCTGATGCTAAATAGCTATATATGGCAAACATCGAGCTCATCACTGTAAACCCAACACCTATTTCAACCCAGAGCATGGCATGATATCTCGCAGTAATCGCAGCCTCCTGCGGAGTACCTCCAAATAATGGAGCAAGCGCACTGTAATCAAGAAAATTTCCACCATAAAACATACAAGCCAGCCCAACTCCTGCAAAAATAAGAAAGCCTAAACCCGTCATGATAATGAACCAATCTTCGGTCATCCGCTCTAGTGCCGATTTCAATTCCCCGGTCATAGCCATTAGAATAATGCTTGCCCCAAGTATTACGCCACCCTGAAATCCACCGCCCGGACTATAATGGCCATGAGCAATTACATACAGACCAAAAATCTGCATAAATGGAACCATAAATCGAGCTGCCACACCTGTGATTACCGGGTCAGGGGGCTGATGGGGGGGCCTTTTCACAGACTTTTTTGAACTATTTGGAGCATCCTCTCTACGCAAGATCCCCATTATTCCGATTACCGCAACAAACACAACACCTGTCTCAAACATAGTGTCAAATCCACGATAATCTGCTAAAACCGCAGTAACAACATTGGGTACATGAGTCTGCTCATAAGCATTCTCAAGATAATACGCCGAAACATGAGCATTTGCTGGAGAGTTCGGATCTCCCCAAGCCGGTAGATCATCCAGTATTACCGTAAGAAGTGCCCCCATAACTAGAGCGATAATTAATGATAAAACTTTCAATCTTTTGCCTCTTTTTTAATATTGTATGCTGTTGCAATAAAGAACACCGTACTTACCCCAGCCCCAACCGCTGCCTCAGTAAAAGCAACATCGACCGCAGCCATGGCAGTCCAAAGAAGACACATCAGGAAACTGTAAGTACCAAAAACAACTGAAGCCCCCATCAAATCGCGGAGATTGAGAGCGAGAATCGCAGTGATAACCACAAGTAGAAGAAGACCGAAATCATAAGGCCAAATCATTTATCTCCCTCCTTGCGCCAGCGGCTTACTTCAGTCTCGAAGCCAGCATCCATCATGGCGTGAGTAGCTGTAGGACTACCCATAAAGATAAAAGCTGCCACTAAAATAATCTTGAGTGCCAACAATATTGATAGAAAGCCTACCCCCTCTATTAAAAGCACATAAATAGAGCAACCCAATAAAATTAAAATAGATGAAAGCGTATCGGCTTTGCCGGCAGCATGCATGCGAGTATAAAACCCCGGGAATCTCAAAATTCCCACACTTGCCCCCAGAAAGAAAAATAATCCGGATAATATACATGTAATAATTAGAAAGGGGACCATTGATTCAAGCATTTTCACCCCTATCTAAATGTCGTGATTCCCCTTCCCACTGCAATTCTGGGTGGTGGGAACCATGATGGTGGTAATATTTCGCTGCCGCAATAGAAGTTATGAAATTCAATAAACCGTAACCAAGTGCTATATCTACGAACATTTCCACTCGCTGAAATACTATGCCCATTATTACAAGCAAAACCGCAGCCTTCGTTCCTATAACATTTACTGCAACCAAGCGATCTATTACAGTTGGGCCTTTCAACATTCTTACCAATACCAGTAGCATCATAAAAATAAGTGCGAGCCCACTTCCCAAAAAGAAGTTATCCATCTTGACCCCTCTCGAAAATCTGCTGAATTCGCTTCTCCATATCCCCAGGAACCCCTGCCGCTGTATGATCGGTTAAAGCGTGAATCAAGAAGACACCATCTTCTATACGAACAGTTACAGTGCCTGGTGTTAAAGTAATTGAGTTAGCCAAAACGAATTTAGCGAGATCGGTTTTTAACACTGTCTTAAATTCGACCATCTGAGGCTCGAGAATTTCCTCCATCCTAGGATGTAAAGCCACATAAACCACGTGAAAATTTGCAATGACAATTTGCCAGAGCAGCCATACCGTGTAAATTGCAAATCTACACAACAATGTCACGCGTGCAGCGATTGGAAGATTAGAATTAACCACAAGCATATCACCTGTCCAGAAGGTAACCACTAAGGTGCTTATAACACCTAAAGTAAGGTGAAATGCATCGAAATTACCGGACAACAATATCCAGAAAGCAAATAAAATAATGAATGAAATAGTAAATCGCATAATGGACATAGCCTGTAGTCTTAAGTGGCAGTAGCCACACCCAACACCACGCAAATATAGAGTTATGAAAGCACCCTGTCAAGAGAGAATTGCGACACCTAAGACATAGTAATCCATCAATTACGAAGGGCATACATTATGGACATAAATCAAGCAAATTAGGTTTGATTAACTTAAGTTCGCAAGAAAGTTTTTTAAACTATCCATATTCACACGGGTGTGCATTTTTCCATCATGAAAAATACATGGACCCATGCTGCATGCTCCCAAGCATTTAACGAACTCCAAATTCAGACCCAACTGCTCCAACTGCTCAAGCCGCTGCTCAAGGTCCTTAATAATTATTCCGGCACCTTTACCAAGACAAGTCAAATTGTTACAAACTAACAACTGACCATCAAGTTGCTGCTCCCTAGAGTATTCCTCATAAAGCTGATAAGCTAAAATGGGCGATTGAGAGGTTACTTTAGCGACTTCTCGAATGTCATCTATTGTAAGCGACTCTGTATATGACTCAACTAGGGCAAAAATTCTTTTAATGTCCGCACGATCATCATCTGGCAACTCTTCAATGAAGTCCTTAATAAAGTTTGGGTCTAGGGTCATGACTTTTACCTCGTCTGAATATATACTAACATCAGAGATTATTAGGGAGGAAAAATGATCCTGAGCGGTGATGAAATACAAGCAGAACTTGGCACAAATATTTTCCTAGAACCCTACAACCCTGAACAGGTTAATCCGAACTCATACAACCTTAAGCTCCATAATGAATTATTGATTTACGATAATTTTCCTTTAGATATGAAAAAAGCTAACTCGGTTAGCAAACTTGAAATCCCAGAAAATGGACTCGTACTTGAGCCGGGCACATTATACCTTGGTAGAACACATGAAAAAACGATTACCCGTAAATTCGTACCTATGCTGGAGGGGCGCTCATCTGTGGGTCGCCTTGGTATGTTTGTACACGTGAGTGCTGGCTTTGGCGACGTAGGTTTTGACGGATATTGGACTCTCGAGATTTTAGTTACTCATCCGCTGAAGATTTATCCATTTGTTGAAATCTGTCAGATATTCTACCATTCCGTTAAAGGCGATACCTCCAAAGAATACCAAACTAAATATCAAAAGAATAAAGGCATACAGGCGAGTATGATGTTTAAGGATTTTGAGGGCTAGTTGATTCGCTGGCCATAGAAAACTCTTCTATCCACTTATTCTCAATGAAACCTACTGCGGGCAAGTCTACGAAAAATTCTGCACCCTTCCGAACTCGAGAATTCAATTCTAAATCCCCTCCGTGAGATTTGATGATCTGATAAGCGACAGTTAAGCCAGTCCCAAGATGATTAGTTTTGGCGCTTGCGAACGACTCAAATAATTTGTCTTTCAAGTACTCGGGAACACCCACACCTGTATCTTTAATGGTAATGCGATGGAAGCCTTCGCGATCTCCCGAAGTGACTGATACTCTAACTTCGCCAGATTCACTTGTAGCTTCCCCTGCATTTGTCAACAAGTTAATTAATGCCTTTTCTATCTGCAGAACATGACCTCTTATGTAGAGATCAGCTTGAGAACTAAATTTTACTTTTAATTTTAACGGACTTGAATAGGCCATTTTGTGTAAAGCAGCCTCCACTACTCTACCCAGTTCAAATTCTGCCGGTACAGCTCCATAATCTCTGGAACAAAAAAGCAGCTCCTGAATCAATTCAGAGAGCCGCTCAGTTTCTACCATCACCATATTTAGTATATTTTTATCCTTCTCACTAAAAAGCTCACCGGGCTTTTTGTTGAGAAGTTCCATGCATGTTTGAATAGTCGTAATAGGGTTGCGTAGGTTGTTTGCCAAGCACCCAATAGTCGAGGGCTCGTAACCCTTCGAGTCGAATAGATCATCAACATTCTTCGATTTCATATTCCTTTAACTTTCGCCAAAGCGTATTTCGACCTATCCCCAAAGCTTTGGCGGTCGTTGCTCTATTGCCACCGAAAGCCTGCAAGGTCTCTAATATTTTCATTCTTTCCATTTCACGAAGAGTCATTACACCTTGGAATCCAACCTGCCCTTGACTACTTCGCTTCGGGTTCCTCACAGAGTCTGGCACATTTTGCTCTTGAATGTACTCATCGTTGCAATAAAGAACACTTCTTTCTATAACATTTTTTAGTTCGCGAACGTTTCCAGGCCAATCATAATTATTCATTAAGTCGTAAGCAGACCTTGTAAAACCCTTGATGCTTTTCCCATTCTGAAGATTGAAGCCGCGTAAAAAATAGCCCATTAATACTGGTATGTCATCTACCCTTTCTCTTAAGGGCTCAAGTTTTAAGTGAACCATATTTATGCGGTGATAAAGTTCAGATTTGAATTCACCTGCCTCAATCATTTCCTCTAGATCTCTCCTGGAGCTACAAAGAAATCGTAAATTCAAATCTTTTTCATCAAGTGAGCCTCTGATTCTAAATTTTCCCGTCTCCAGTATGTTTAATAATTTCGATTGCAGCCTAAGGGATAAGCCGCCAACCTCATCTAAAAAGATAGTACCACCTTCGGCAGCAAGGAGCAGGCCTCCGTCAGAGGCAAATAAGTCTTGCTCTAACTCAGCTTCCTCACTAGCCTCACAATTCACGCTAACAAAGGGCGCTGAATCTCCGCAAGCTTTGCGATGAATCTCTCGCGCCACCGACTCTTTTCCTGTACCAGTGTCTCCCGACAGCAGAAGAGATTTGGGTAAGTTTGGCGCCATTCTAATTAAATCCTTTACACGTTTGATCGTGAAAGAACGCCCCACAAAATCGTTAAAATCGTGAGCTTTGGTAGCAGATTCTTGTGCGAGAGGTGCCCGGCCTGGCGCACTATTGAGAACCTCATTGCATCGAGCAATGAAGGTGGGCGGCGTGAAAGGTTTGTTGATGAAGTCATTTGCCCCATCTTTCAAAGCCTGAACAGCCACAGTCACATCAGCGTACGCGGACATTAAAATATATCTGGTGTCTGGGAACTCTTTTCGTATTCTATGCAATAACCATAAACCATCTTTACCGTGGAGCCTGTATTCGCTGACCACCATGTCGTAAATCCCTTTATCCAGGTAAGTAAGAGCCTCCTCCGCTGTTTTACATTCCGCAACGTCACACTCGTTTTTTTCTAAAAACATCCCTAGTGAGGAACGTAGGGAGTTGTCTTCCTCTACCAGCAAAACTTTACTTTTATGGTTCATGGGTACCTTCCTGTCCATTTTGGTTCTTTTTGTAACTGTTAGATTGATTCTAAACTTATTCTAAAGACTTATCAAGGTCTAATTCGGAATTAGTACACTTATTTTGAACTATTTTAACACGATATTGAACATTTAATTTTTTTTTAGAATGATTCTAAATTTGATAATTGATAGTGACGTTCCTTTATGGTCACTCGTAAGATTGTCTAGATTTAAGGTATAATTTGAGCCTTATCGAGAACTGAAAATGGATGACCCAAACGCTTACATAGATATCCCTCAAGCTATTGGCCAATTAAGTCAACCATCCTTAACTTGCCCAAAAAAGAGACTTCGAATTTTATGCCCACAAGCCCCCGATATCGAAACATGCAAAAACACGCAATGTTTTAACTTTTTTGATCGCTCATGGTTCCAAGCAACAATTGATAAATTTAAGTCGCAGAAATGGAAAGTAATCATAAATCATAAAAGAATTGGCCTAATCCACCTACGACATTCAAAATATGGTCATATTTTCCTAGCTCTACTACCGTGGGGAGCTTCGGCAGCAGCCTGTAGAATGGAGGAGTTAAGAGCTTTAGGTCTACGAAGGTTCTTGATCGTAGGAATAGGTGCGAGATTACAGCACAACCATTCGGCAGGCTCCCTTTTCTTGATCGACCAAGCCATAAGAGATGAAGGTACTAGCCTCCATTATTTGGAAAGATCCATTTTTGCCCATGCTAGTTTCAAATATTCTGATGAAATACGTGAGCAATTAGTTAATTGTGAGATAAATTTCACAGAAGGTCTATCTTGGACCACAGACGCTCCTTACAGAGAAACATTAGAAAAATTTTTGTATTGGCAGAAAAAGGTTTGTTTAACAGTAGAAATGGAGTTAGCCGCACTATTCAGCTTGGGTAAATTTCATCAAATTGAAGTAGGCGCACTGGTTGTGGGAGCCGATCAATTAACGTCCAACGGCTGGATTGATTCCTTTAATCATCCTGAAATTAGCCAGACGAAAAAAAAGGTAAGTTTATTACTCTGCGAACAATTAGCGCGCACCTAATATGCACTTCGTTCAAATTTAGTCTATACATTTGCTAAACTACAGCAGGAAAGATAGTTAATATACTGAAAGGCAAATATGGATACGGTAAGCATTCAAAATTTTCGAGAAGTGCTAAACGACAAAAAGACATTCTTCCTAACATCACATGTGGACCCAGACGGAGATGGAATCGGAGGTATGATCGCTCTGTATCACGCTTTAAGAGCTCTCAAGAAAGACGTGCGTATGATTTTAAGCGGCCCAGTAGGTCAGAAATACCTCTTTCTACCGGGAGCAAATCTTATCACCACGGGAATTCCTAATGATTTACCGACGGATAAAAACACTGTCCTACTGACTGTCGATGCACCTAATATACCCAGACTCGGTTTTGACATTGAATCACTCGAAGCTTTGGACCCCTATATAGTTAACTTGGACCATCATACCAGCAACGAAAACTTCGGAGACTTAGTCTTAATGGATGCCAAGGCGTCAGCAAGCTGCGAAATGGTGTTTTATCTAATAGAAGAATTAAATTTAAATTGGACTCCAGAAATGGCGACAGCTTGTTACGCCGGCATACTCACCGACACAGGTCGCTTTAGATTCAGTAATACTAGACCTGAAACATTTTTGGCCGCAAGCAAACTTTTGGCGGAGGGCGCAGCCCATGAACAAATTGTTCGCTTACTTTTTGAAGAAAAATCTTACGGAAGATTACAACTTGAGGCTCTTGTGCTTAACAGCATGAAAAAAGAAGGCCCTCTAGCTTGGATGCACTGCACTAATTCCATGGTAGAAAGAACCGACTGCGACGATACTGAAAATTTAGTTAATAGACTCACCGAAATCCAAGACGTGGAGATTGCTGTTTTTTTACGCGAAGTTAAAAACGATTTAACAAAAGTATCGTTTCGTGCTGTAAATTCCATTGATGTGAATGAGATTGCCAGTATATTCGGCGGAGGTGGTCACGCTAAGGCCTCCGGTGCAAAACTACCGTACGATTTAGAGACTGCCACTAAAAAAGTACTTCAAGCCTGCAATAACGCACTGAATTAGGAGAAAATATGAGCAAAAAATACACTCTTTACCAATTTCCTGAATGCCCGTTTTGCCAACTCGTCCTGAAAGAGTTGGATAAGTTGAAACTCGAAATACCCACCAAAAACACGCGCTTAGACCCTGAAGCAAGAGAAGAACTTATAAGCTTAACTGGAAGAACACAAGTCCCTTGCCTCGTAATTGATGGGAAACCTCTACTGGAGTCAAACGATATCGTAAACTATTTACGTCAGGAGTATGCGCAATGAAGGAAGCCATTCTTGCAGCTCTTTCCACAGTACCCGACCCGGACCTTGGAAGCGATTTAGTAACCCTAGGGATGATCAAAGATATTGATCTTGAGTCGCAGCCCGTAAAAATAACAGTTGAGTTAACAACCCCCGCGTGCCCTATGAAACAAAAAATTGAGGATGATTGTAAGCAAGCTTTAAGTTGTATCGAAGGACTCCAATTTGAGATTATTCTAACCGCCAAGGTACTGAATAATAACAAGGGTTCAAGCAGGCTCTCCGAAGTCAAAAATATCGTTCTAGTACTTAGCGGCAAAGGTGGCGTAGGTAAATCCACAGTGGCCACAAATATAGCACTTTGCCTTTCCAGAGGAGGAAGTAAAGTAGGCCTTCTAGATGCCGATATCTACGGCCCCAGCATACCTACCAT
>CAZYUV010000041.1:0-17088 GCA_964650625.1 uncultured bacterium | reverse complement strand
CAATCTAAGTCGATCCATACGTAATAATGCTGCACCAAAGCTTCTTAAAACACGAATAAACTCTTCATCACGCTTGTTTCTATTTTGCACATGAACGTTGAACCGAAATCGTAAACCGGGATGAATTTTAGAGGCATGTTCTATCCAAAATAACAAAACAGAATAAAGAAAAAACGGATAAACGCGCAGACTATCAACATATGGGTAAGATTCCCTAGGGTGAACGAATAAGTGAACCTCCTCTTCGAACTGCTCGATTTGATTACTATCTCGCTCGTAATACAATAATTCGCGTTCTAAATAACGAACTTCAAATAAGTCGATCTCACCATCAACCTCGGTATACAAAAGTTCACTTCGAAGGAGATTTTCTATATTTCCTCTGTTACTTAGTTCGCTGAGACCACCCACCGGGTATTGGCCACTTTCTTGCTGCCGGTCTGACATAGACAGTTGGATTTCTTTGCGAACGCGACTGATAACGTGACTATGATGTATAAGTAACCAACTACGCCATTGATGACATTCTCGCAGTGCAAAGCGCAATGAATCCGACTGAATCAACTTCACTTGAGATAAATCCCAGAAATCTTCCTCTTTTAGTAATGGCTTCTTTAATTGATAGCTCTGTGAAATTGCTGAACGATCAAGAAATTCATACCAATTGGTATCTTCGGAGACATATGACCGAGCTAACTCATCTTGATCAACTGCGATTAATTCAGGTAGTAAATCCTTAATTTGTGCTGCATTTATCTGAACACCGGAAACATCCAGTCGAGAAAAAAATATTTCTATAAATCGCTTACAAAAGGCCCAGAAATATTCTTTTTCGTAAGGGACCATTTCTCTACTTTTCAGACAATCTGAATTATTCTGGAAACTCAGAAGAAAAAAGTTTCTGTAATTGAGAGATTCAGGCAACTTGAGAATATCTCTATTATGAAGCATCCGAAGCCCTAAGCTACCTACCAAATCCAGAACCACTCCAGGTAATGGAAGTTCAACCCCTTTGTAGAGAAGTTCTAAATATGCTTTGAGAAACTCCTCACGATGAATTCCAGCTTCATACTCACTAGTTCTCATACTAGAGCGAATTAATGTGATTATTTGCTGATCATCCATAGCTACCTAAATTAAAATCTCAGAAAGGCGTTGCTGTAAATATTCAATCTCATCACTATTGTTCCCCAGATGCATTAAAATACGAAAATCTTCTCTTTCAACGCCTCCCCCTCTTTCAAACAAAGCTTTTGCTCTAACCAATTTGTATAACTTGATAAGTTTTCGATCACTAATATTCACCTCAAAGTCGTGCAAAATTGTTTTTATAATTCGCTTGAATTCAAAATATAGGGCCTTGCTGAAATATGGATCATTCCCTGTTTCCACAAACTCCTGCATACTGCGCTGTAAGTGATTATATAATGCATCAAAATCTTCTAGAGTGGCTATCTGATTAGCATGGCGAGTGCGGTTGAAGTAGCGAGCAGTATCGTTTTCTAAACCTTTCTGCAACAATAGGTCCCACTGTTCTTCAGGTACTTTATTAATTTTAACCTTTAGCGTAAATCGATCCTTCAGAGCATCTAATTCACTAATTGTGGGAATCTCATTGGTTGCTGCAAATAATATTTTTAGCGGCACTGCTGTTGGCCGACCATCTTGATAAAACTTCTTCTCATTCAAAATTGTTAGCAAAGTATTTAGTATTGCAGAATTCGACTTAAAGACTTCATCTAGAAAAACAAGAGAAGCCTCTGGCAGTTTTCCATAGGTACGACGATAGAACTCTCCAGATTTCATCTTCTTCAAATCTAATGGCCCTAAGATTTCAGAAGGCTCAGTAAATTTGGTCAGGGTATACTCAAAATAAAGGGTTTCCTCTAAATCCAGCATTTTTTTAAATTGAGTTACAAGTTCCGATTTACCTGTACCTGGAGGACCAATAAATAATAGTGGTTCTTGAGCAATTGCGGCAATAATCATATCCTCGATAACTTGTTGGCGACCCACAAACAACGCAGACAAGCGATTACTAAATTCACGTACATTTTCTAGAATTTGAGCGGTATCTTTTGTATGTATTTCTGACATTTAAGCTCCCTAGGATTCGAGGGTATCTACACCCGCCGTCCGTAACCAGTCAAAAAACTGTTTTTTCCATACGAATTCAAATTCCATCATAAACTTGTTCAATTCAGGAGAAAACTCCTCCTCATTGGGATTCGTATAAACCATGAATTCCATCGCTTGCACCTTGGAAAGTGAAAAATGTTCGTTAACTGATAAATGATCGTTTATTTTTTCAAAAGAGCTCAAGAGCTGCTCACATAACCAACTCTTTAAATCGAAAGTGTAACTTCGAGCATTAAGAAGTAAGAATTGAAACAAATCTAAACGACTTTGCTGATCATCGATTCTTTTGTTTAGGTAAGAATCTAAAACCAATTTCAACTGATCGCGTGAAAGCTCTGCTTGACCAATGGAGTCCAAAACCTTAACGAGGAGAATTCGAATTTTTTGAGAATTTATGTCCTTTTGTAAGCGTGACAAAACTTTTCGAACTAAACCTAAACATTCTTCATGAGGTACCATTTTTGGAAAATACTCCACAACTGGCTGCAGTAATTCAGTCATTGCTTTTAATCTGTAGGTCTCTATTTCATCCGTTAAGATTAAGAAGTCATTGTAAAGTGTTGTTACCCAGTCTTTACGTTCGAAGAGATAAGCTAGTGATAACATTTTACCCAGTACACTACCCCGATGTTCCAAGCTATTTAATGCATTATATTCTCGATAAATTTCCTCAAGAATTTGAAAAGTGAAGCTCTCACCCAAACGAGGTAGACTGTCTAAAATTGCACAGAAAAGTTGCTTACGCTTGTAAGAAAGTCGCTCCCTAGGAATGTTAGATTCCATCTCAATAGCTTTCAACTTCTGTGGAATTAAACTAAGCAATTCTCCATCAGTACGGTCTCGAAGACCTACAATGTCATGATTGATTAAGTCTGAAGACTCCTCTGATTGACCTGGCTTGAGAATGAACGACTTATCGATTAAACGGTTCGCCTTATATCGTTGAGCCTGCGTTAATTCATCCAACATCGCCTCGGATGCTCTTAGACCAAGCCCATCTTCATTAAGTATTCTAAAAGCCACCTCTTCATAGCAATGACACAAAACTTTGAGAACCGAATCATTAGCTAATTTTACCAGTCTTTTAGCTTTTTCTAAGCTACTATTAACCATCGAAGAGTTTTTCTGACTAGCATAGCCAACCGCAAAAACCATCTTAAACATAGCTGAATTTCGCATGGTTTCCGAATCTTCACCTAAACTTTGGAAATGATGTTCTAATTGATCATGAAATTTTTGTATAGCTTCATTATTGAAATCGAACGATTTTCGATCGACTAAAAAATGAGGTAAATCGGAAGCCAGATATAATCCTCGATCAAACAAGGCATACAGAACGTAATCTTTTATCTTTAATAAGAGATACTTGTTAGAATCAGACTGCATAAGGGCATGAAATGCAATAACGCAGAGACTACCTAAGGGTAAGTCCTGTAAATTACTCTCAAGAACTACAAGATATGTTGTATTAAAAAAATCAGCATGCTCATCAGATAAACTATCCCCGTGGGCCAAAAGATAATAACCAAGATATATCAACTCCTTTTGAGAAAAGTTATCCTCAGATGATCTATGCATTAGTTGGGGTATTTTACTGTCGTGATTCCAATCTTGTAGAACTTGATAAGCCATAAAAAGATCTTGACGGAATTCATTAGCAGGTTCAGAGCCAACCTCCATTACAAACATACCCAGCTCAAGACATGCTATAGCTTCTACTTGGTTTCCTAGAGCATATTCAAGATGGCCAAGTCTTAACCAAGCTCCATTTTCAGCATTCATCGGATTGGCCATTACTTCTGACTGTAATTCACAAATTTGGCGCAAAATTAAACTTTTGTCAGTTCTATCAGAATCTTGGTTTACGAAATCGTCAATTGAATCAGTATGCGTAGTTTCACTAGCTTGTTCAGAAGCTTCGATGAATGGTCCTGCTGACTCCATATCATCGATGGAATTTAGTTCTTCAGTAACCACTTTATTGGTGACATCTTCTGGAACAGACAAATCATACATAACTAATAGAGGATCTTGAAAAATCATCTTACTTCTAGTTTTCATTATCTGCTTTTCATAATCGGATAAAACATAATTGACAAGACTTTGAAGCTCATCAAAGCGAACATCCTCAAGTTGCAAAAGACTCAAGGAATTCTCTTCTTGCCAAAAAATCATACTGGTTCCGATTTGAGGGTTAAAAATCTTCTGAAATTCAGAAAAAGGTATATCCGGTTCTAATCTTAAACCAGCAGGAATGTAAACTGACTCCCCTTCGAATAATAAGCAGAAACGCTGAGATGTTGGCGGAGGATTGACTAATTCAGGGCGAACGTCATCTTTAATTCTCAAATAGTATCCATCAAAAGGAGTTTCTGAATTCAGTAATAAGTAATCCTCTCGCTGCTGTCTGGATAAATGTATGATCCAATCTTCAAGTTCCTCTCGCCTGGCACGATCATAAAACCACAAGGAAGATCGAAATTGCAGGTTTGATGTATCTTTCCGAAGCCCTATATGAATCTCGATGTTCAACTTCTCCTCAACTGACACTAATGATTCCTCATCAAGATCATATTTCCAATTTATCTCACCGCTAATATTCTTAAAGCGTAGATCAAAATTCCCAAGATTAACTATTTCCTTATGACTAACAAGTCGTAGATTGTCATCTTGTGCCCAAAACGACCCTAATGGATGTCTTTTTCCAAAAGTCATAAATGTGCCATGTGAATCAAGCCAGTAAACAGGACAATTTAAATGTTCTTGAATCCAAAGGATAAGATAACGAGGAGCAAACATTATTTTTAATAATACTTTCTGCTCTTCAAAGCCTTGATATTGAATATCAAAAATTTTTAAGCGGAAAGCCTTTCGAATCAAAGACTTTACTTTTTGAATAGGAAGAAGGCAGTAGCAAGATTCCTGCCTATCGTTATGTTTTTGCCAGGGTAAATGGAACCATAGTGACTCAAACATTATAGAAGGGTTTGGCTGCTCTGCAGATTCAATTCTGCGAACTGCTTCATGTAAATGAAGAGACTTAAAAGAGGCTAATGATTTAGATTCAAAAACCAAGTTCCAATTGCCCTCTTCAACATCATGTTCTAGCTGACACAAAGTACTGAAAATGGAAGGTAAAACCTTAACCCATGTTGCTAACTGATTTTGTAGTTCCCCAAAAGACACAAACTTGAGAATAATTATTTTTGCCACTAATCAACCCTGACGTAAAGAATTCCCAGCAGTATCTCCGATTTCCTCGCCGTCAGAATCTTGAACATCTACAGCTTGACGCTCAAGATATATATTCCCTAGGTCTTCAGCATCAACATTCAATTGCTCAAGCACCCGCCTTACTAAATCGCGATGCTCTTCTTCGTGCTCAAATGGTAATGAATCTCCAGCCGATTCATAATCTATGTAAAGATCTTGTTTACCCGTTTCTTCATTTCTTCTGAGCTTCAAAATCAATTCTGCCATGCCACGATTTCCTCACTTATATTTAGTTTTTGTCCCGGCGCATGCTCATCTAAAAATTCAGAAATACGTTCACGCTCCATTACTTTTTCATTCAGCACAGTCTCACCAAGGGCCTTAACTAATTCAATACGCTCCTCCAAAATTTGACGAGCCTTCTGACGAGCTTTTTCAAGAATATCTCCAACAGCTAAATCCCTCTTAGCTAATGCATCCGCTGACATCTCTCTTTCTGGAATAATTTGTACTCCAAAAGCCTCTGACATACCCCATCGGGAAACCATCTCATTAACTAGGTAATTGGCTCTGTAAATATCATTCTCTGAGCCACTAGATAAATCATTAAAGATTAGTAACTCAGCTTCACGACCACCCATGAGAACAATTAAATCAGCCAATAATTGACGCTTAGTTACCATGAATTTATTTTTACGCTCTTCTTGCTTCATATAACCAAGAGCTTCAGCGTAATCAGAATCAACAGAGATTCTCTCAACTGGAGAAGCATCTTTCAAACATAATGCCACTACAGCATGTCCAGCTTCATGATAGGCTACAACATTACGCTCCTCATCTGATAGCTTTCGCTTCTGTTCCCCACCCCTAAGAGCAGTATGTATTTCCGCTTTCTCAAAAGTAGATTTATCTTCACGAATTTGTAGTCTTTTTAGGAAACGGCAGGCCGAATAAAGATGATCTCCGGTATAAGAAGTACCTGTCATCGGATCGCTCATCTCGCCTGTTTGATCAGCCATATATTGGATCTGTTCTTCGGATAATGGAAGATTCATCTTATTTTTATAAATTTGTAAAATTTCAAGGCGATCTTTCTCTTCTGGATACGGTATCTCTAACTTCATCTCGAATCTACCAGGCCTAAGCAAAGCTGCATCCAATGAACTAACAAAATTTGTGGTACCAATTACAAATACGAGTTCCTCTTTGCGAAATCCATCCATCTCAGTGAGAAGTTGATTAACCATAGAATGATTCACCTCAGTGGTCGACAATTTGGAGCGAGAGCCCGCGAATGAATCAAGCTCATCAAAAACAATAATTGAAGGAGCCGATTGACGAGCCTTAAAAAAAATCTTACGAATATTTTCTTCCGATTGGCCTACCCACATCGACTTTAATTCAGGACCCGATACAATTAAAATAGTAGCATTCAGTGCATGTGCTATGGCTTTAGCGAAGTAAGTTTTTCCTGTTCCCGGAGGCCCCCAAAATATTATACCTTTAGGGATAATTGAATCGATTCGATCCAATTCCAGCTCATCCTCAATCTCATCACGATATTTCAAAATACCTAATATTTCCTCCTGGATTTTCTTTTTGACCGAAGCATAGCCTCCCAAATCATTCTGCATATCAACAACGGGCATTTCCATTTCTGAATCTAGAGTCATCTCTCGGAGTTGACTAAAAATCTTATCTGCATTGTCAGGAAAATCAATACCCTCTAATCGCGACAGTATTTGTCGAATTCTCACGGGGTTTAAGCCTGATACGTACTGATAAAGTTTATTAAAATTAAAATCCTTGGGAAACTTACGCGCTTCTCTCTGCGTTACTAGCCTATGTAAACAGCTACGATCAATACCAATCAATTTACGTTGGGCCGGAAATAGATTTTGTATGACTTTACTAAAAGCAAAGTTAGGGTCTTTGAATGCTAAAAAAACTATGCGGGGATTTTCATAAAGAAGTGGAATTAATTCTCTGGCCTCTGTAGTCAAACCTTCATTCTGTGAACTACTAGATACAAGTAAGTCAAGATGAGGTAAAACTAGAATTCTTTGTTCATTTGCGTTCCGTACCCAGTGAGTAACTTGCGCAAGCATCGCACGGAGTATAGATGGAGCTGGATTCTCTCCATCAGAACCTGGTATTTTGCGACCATCTAGATATTCTAATTGAATTCCAGCGTCACGCATCTGAGCGCGCAATGTCATAAATATATATGGTATTAATTGTTTCTCGCATTCAATCAAAACGGAAGCTTGAGTTTGGAGCTTCTTAGCGATCCAATATAAATCGCGACCATAAGCAACTTCTAATGCCGCACGTTCATTGAGCTCAAGAGGTAACTGTTCAAGATCAACGGTCATATCAAACCTTAACCCTAATCGTAACTTCTCCAGCTTCGGTATTTTCACTTATCGATTGAATATCGCCTAAACTTTTAGCCTTCTCTTTCAGAGCTTCAATTTGCGCCTTCTCAACCTTATCTTGCATCATCTGATCAATCTCCTGAAGCATTTGATCCTGCTTGGATTCCAATTCTGTTAACATTTCTTTTTCCAATAATTGTACTTCTTCCTGTAATTCTCCGTCTGCTTCTTGGATCACTTTTCGATGACCTTCGCGATTTGCTCTAGATTCGTCATCTGCGTAATCATAGATGTTAACTTCGCGGTCTACATCCATCTCTACATCTTTCTCCTGCTCGTACACTATTTTTAACTGACGAGTAACGGGGTCAAATTCCAGATCGAATTGATCATGTGTTTTGGTAACTTTACCATCCTGAGCTTTCTGCCATCCGTCCTTTTGTAACTCGAGAGCTAAAAGCCCCCCCATACGATCAGCTGGCAATAACTGCAGTAAATCAATTTTCTGACGCCATTCTCTACCCACGCTTACAGTGTCTCGCAGAGTTTGTTTCACCCTAACCTTATAGGTTTGACTCATCGAAAATTCCCCTCTCGTATTGATTGTTTACTAGGATAACTCTTCGTAGAAAGATTTCCTAGACTTGAAAACCAGCTTGCATTTCAGTCAATTTATTTTCAAATTCAGCCTGGCGAGGAAAAAATTTAAGGGTAAAGTACTCTAAAACAAGCTGTGCTTCGTTAAACTCGTCATCAACAAAAGAAAAAGAACTTAAGTACTTAGAGAATGAAATCAATGATCTGTAATATGTCTCGAAGATTCCACTCACTTCAAGGATTAAGCTCTGAATAATATGATCTGGGATAGCTGATATATTTTCAAAATCATCTACATATCGCATGGGATTCATAAGATCAAAATCAAGTATCATTTCAAAGATTTCCAAAAGCGACATGGTGAAACACCATTTGAAATCCTTGTGGGCCAAGGAAACTAAACTTTGAAGTCTAATGCCTAAACTTCGAATTCGATCCAATCTTGCGTCTTGCTTGTAACAATGTAAGGTAGCTTGGAAATTATGAAACTCCTGTACGAAGAACTCCATACTACTGTCCAAAAACAATTGTTCATCCGTATCTAATTGCAGAGGTTTTATTTCACAATCCAAAAATGGTTCCTGCAGAAGCATATGATTCAATGGTATCTGTATTAAAGCAGGCCGAAATAAAGCCATCAATGCCTTTCTGTCTCTACGAGCAAGCTCTCGAGTAAAACAATGGATAACTAATCGATCGCCGGAGGTGAAATCCCTTTTGGGAGGATCAAATGGACTTCGTCTTGATGAATTATAAATTTTAAGTAAGTCCTTTAAGAAAAGTAGCAATTGACAACTAAATTTGGGAGAAAATTCCTCAAATTCGAATAATCTTTTTCTCTCTCTAAGCCCATTAACCGCGAAAAATTGGCGCTTCCAGCCACCATTTTGCATAGCTTCTTCCAATATCCAATTAGAAAAAATGGCTTGCATCCCATCAACTAAAGTTTTACTAAAGTTCATATTTTCCGGGAAAGAGGTATCTAAAAAATAACTAAAAGCTAATCGATAATCTGCATTTTTCAATCGTTTGATGAAGAGCAACAGATAGTACTCATTCTCCATAAGAATGAGCTGCTGGTTATTAGCGATTCTTATGATCGACCTCCCGTAAATTTAGAACTTTTTTGATTGAACCATTCTTACTTTGCTCAAGCTGAGGGACTAACACACTGGGAAACCCATAAATACTGAGTTGCCCATCCTTCCATTGCAATTCCAGTTCATTAGGTTTCGAAAAACAAGGCATCGAATCGTTATATCGTTCGCTCAAGAAGTACATATTCTGATTAGCACTCCCAATCCACCTGCGATTGTCTTCTCGCAGGGCCTCAACATAGGGGCCGTCAACTAATAGATCCACTGAATCTAATATCCTAAAACGTTCTGACTTTCTAATCTGAGCCAAAGTATAACCGCTAAAAAGCATATTACTTAAGCCTCGCGATCTGGTGAATTTAAATAACTCAAGTAAGCCTTCGGGCTGGTCTAAAGGCTCCCCACCAAGAACACTTATGCCCTCGATATCAGAGTAACGATTTAAGATTCCATCTATCTTGTCCAATAAATCTCCGATTAAAATTTGTTGATCTTTATTTTGTTGGAATAAATGAGGGTTACAACAACCACTGCAACGAATACTGCAACCAGAAAACCAAAGTGCAATGCGATAGCCTGGACCTTCTAAGTCTGTTCTCTCAATTAAATCCGCTAGATATATTTTGATCATCACAAACTCGTCAAAATCTATATCAATACTTTTCGGGATATAGCAGGTCAAAAACTATGTCAGACAAACTGCCCACACTGTAAACCACAATACAGAATACAGCTATTACAATTAGCCCGAAAATGGCTACACCCAATAATTGATCTACGCGATCCACATCGGTCTTCTTCTTTTCTTTAGACATTAGGTCTGATTCCCTTGATTAAATTATCTATTAGTTGTGGACCACTAAAACCGTCTTGCTTCCAAAGCCATGGAAACATCGATATGCCGGTAAACCCAGGCAGACTATTAACTTCGTTGATATAAACATCTTGCTTGTCAGTCATAAAAAAGTCAACCCGCGCAAACCCCTTACCCTGAACACTCTTGGCCACATCAATTGCTAATGACTTCAGGTCATTGATTAAATCTACTGGTAACTTAGCTAGACCAGTTCTGGTGGAATTGGTGCCGTACTTGGATTCGAAATCATAATGAGATGTATGATCATTGAATATTTCCCCTACTGGACTAGAACTCCATTCTCCATTAATTTCCATAACAGCAACTTCTAGTTCTCTAAAATCTTTCAACATAGGTTCAATGACTAACTTTGTATCATATTTGTAGCCATTCTCTATAGCCTGATTCAGTTCCGTCTGACTGAAAACCATTTCAACACCTATACTTGATCCTTCTCGCGCAGGCTTAACACACCAACCTTGGCTTAAAGGATATTGCTTTTCAAATTCACCAAGGCCCACAACACCTTGTAATTTATAAGCAAGACAAAAATCTGTAACAGCCCATCCTCTATCACGCCATACCAGCTTACACAAATGTTTATCAAAACAAAGCTGTGAAGCCTTCATATCAAACCCAGCATAAGGAATTCCCTGAAGTTCAAAGAATGATGGCAACAATCCATCCTCTCCACCTCGTCCATGAATCATTAAAATAACACCATGAATAAGATCAGTTTTAATGGAGGAATTCTCAAGCATTTGATTCCATTGACCTAGTTCGTAGATAGATGAGGATTTTTCCCAATCAGTGCTTAATTTCAGAAGATTGCCTTGGCCACTCAAAAAACTCAAATCGCGCTTTAAACTCATGCGACCATCTGGCAACATCAAAAGCATGATTGGCTCATATTGATCTCTAGGAAAGTTTTCAAATACGTAGCGACCAGAAGATAGTGAAACTGAAAACTCACTACCTATACCGCCCATAGCAATTAATATTTTTTTCATCTCGCTCATTTTTCACTTACAAAAATACATTAGATTAGTTACATTTTGTTGAGCTTTGTTTATTGTGAAAAATAAATAATATGGTTGGGGAGAAATCAATGGCAAATCAAATCTTGAATATTGCTCACCGTGGTTCTCGCTGTCGTTCACCTGAAAACACCTTGTCAAGCTTCCATAAAGCTATCAATGAAGGTGCTGACTACCTTGAGTTAGACGTAAGATTGACCGGAGATGGACACGTTGTTGTTGCTCATGATGCCAGATTAAATAGAACTTCAAATGGTTCCGGACGAATAAGAAGACAAGATCTTAAACAACTAAAAACTTTAGATTTTGGTGAATGGTTTCATGAAGATTTTAAAGATGAAACAATGCCAACTTTGGAGGAAGTTTTAGAAACTTTTCCATCAACGGGATTAAATATAGAAATCAAAGCGCCAGGAATGGAGTCACAACTGGCGACCCTTCTTGAAAAATATAAAGATCGAAAAAATCTGATTGTTTCTTCTTTTTTCCTTAATATCCTCAAAAGAGTTCAAGACTTCAATTCAAACTTACCTTTGGGATTAGTCATCTCCCAAAGATTTGGATGGCATCGCAAAATGCGTCGTTGTAAGGAACTTGGTTTTTTTTCGGTACACATGGAACAACGACTGGTTAATGATGAAACCATGCTCTCCGCCCGCAATTCTGGTCTGAAAATGATCCCTTGGACTAGTCGCAAACTTTCTGACCAACGAGTTTTAGAACTAATTAAGCTGGGAGTTTACGGGTTTATAAATGACTTCCCCGAACAGTTACCTCGAGTTTACTCTAATTACTCCCAAGAACTAAAATCGAATTGAGAAAATTACTTACCTTGATACTCTAACCAAAAATAGAGAGATTGAAGTGTATTTAAACCCTTCACATTCCGATTTTGTAGGGCTAATTCAGGAGGAATTCGTACATAGACTTGCTGACCAGGCAGCATTTGCTTCAGTAGATCATTCCAGCCCTTAATTGGGGATTGTCCAACTCTAACCTCATACTCACGCTCATTAAAATAAGAACTATGTATAAGCCTACCGCTTTCATCCCAAGCTGCATATGCAACCCTAACCACCTCTCCATCTTTGGGCTTAGTGCCTAAACCTTCTCGCAATGTCCAGTATTTCATTGCACTGAGTTCCTTGGGTTGAAGCCCTTCAACATTTGGCTGTCGCCTGGGAATTCCGGAATCCTTAATCTCGATCACCTCCAAGTCAAAAATTAAATCTGCCCTTGGAGGAATTATATTACTGAGACCTTCTTCTCCATATGCTAGAGGCCATGGCACCGTAATCCGCGCTCGAGAACCTTCTGGCACTCTACGAATCCCAAGATCCAATCCGGGAATTGCTCTTGCAAATCCCACCACAAAATCTTCTTCGGCCATTCGCTTCGCACTAGAATCAACCTGGCTCCCATCAACAAAGCTAACTCGATATCTAATTTTTACCCGGTCACCTATTTTGGCAAGCAAACCACTACTACTTTTACGAATAATATCAACATCAACCCGATAGCCCTTCTCACTAAGAAGTTGAAATTTCAAAGGTCCAGACTCCATATCTTTCAAGACCTTTTGCATTTCAGGCGTCCGATTTATCTGATTCTGTATGAAATAGGCCCCATAGATTAACAGAGCTATTAGAGAAAATAAGAAAAACTCGACAGATAGACTCGTTCTTGATAAATCTTGTTCCTTCATAATAAATCTGTCGGAAAGTGATCGCTAGGTAAGAATAATCAACCAAGCATTAATGACGAAGTAATTCAATTTTCTCAGAAAGTATTTTGAGTTTGTGACGAACCGAGTCATTAGACTCCAGTTTAGACCCTACTTCACAAATTTCGCTCGCTTTTTCCAAATATCCACATCTCATACAACTAGTTGCCAGTTCCACAAGATAACCTGTCTGCTTCATAGTAAGAAATCCGTAACTTAGGTGCTTGAAGGCCTTGTGATAGGTTCTTAACTTTACATAAATCTGTACAAATAAATGATGAATACCATGGTCTAAAGGGAGACTCCCGTTTTTAAGTATCTTGATCAAGTTTTTGAAGGTAGAACCTTTGATATCCTCCTGCGAAAAATCTTCGAGAATATTTAAGATCTCTTGGTAATATTTTTGACGACTTTCCAATAATCTCAACTGATTCACTAGATATTCTGTCTTTCGTTGAGACTTTTTGTACTGGCGATTTAACATTTCATAGGGTAAAAAACAATCTGGCGATTGACTCGTCAATCTTAAACATTCTTCCGAGTTAATGTCTAAATTCATTCCTTGTTGAATCCACATTTTGGCCATGCTTACATAAAAACTTCGCCCGACAGTAGAGTCAACAGATTCGATAAATCGCTCACATTCTGCAAACTCTCCCTGATTATACAAATGCCGAATAGTTAAAACCTCTTCAACATAAAAGTCGAGTAAGACATCTTCTTTAGCTACGCGAGCTTCGGCCTCGCGATAATGAATTTCAAGAATACTTATAAGTTCTTTTGGAAAACGACTTACCGGGGTTTCATGTAAATATTTGAAAATTCCATGAATAGCTTGCAAGGCAACTTTTTTATCGGCCATTTGAGAACTTTCGAGCATCTGTAACAAGTCATCCAGAATATAAGGAATTCCAAGACGGAATAAAACACAGGCTGCAAGCGATTTATTAATTCCACTACACGTCTGATAAACTCTTTCTAGGCAGTGCTTGAGATTTTCAGTGTGCCAATTCATCAAACCTTCAATTGCAGCCTTCTGCACGTCTGGATTCGAATGCCTCAGGAATTCTTCATAAATGTGCTCTTTATCAGGAGGTATTGCTCTGGACATAGTGCCAATAGCAGCACTAACAATAGCTACGTCAGTAATAGATCTCATTGCTTCTCCAGCCAAGAAGTCAAATAATTGAGAATCCTCGAATTTAGCTAAACTTTTCAAGGCTAAAACCTTTAGCTTTGACTGATCTCTATTAACGACTTTTATCAAAAGCTTTTTTACATTATCAGTAGTATGATGACTTAAAAAATTAATAGCATTTTCACAAACTTTCTCGTCAGTTTCACTAAGCAACATCGAGCCAATCCAGTCAACAATTCGAGGATCTGAATTGAAGGTGTAAGCTGCTTTAATTGCAGCTAATTTAGCTTCTTTCGCCTGCTCATTCATTAAAAAAGATATGATACTAATACCTATTTTGAGAGTGTCTTTGTCTTTATCGGAATTATAATTTAATGCATATACTTGGGCCACCGCACATGCCAATCCATAATGAGTCGAACTTGAATATTGAGTTAAAAACTTATGCGGAATTTGCGCATGCAGCTTGAGCTGGATCAAAGCCTGAATTGCTTCGGTTATTAATGCTTCAGGGCAATTTGAAAGATTTTCCATTATTAACGGAACTGCGATTTCTTTATCACCAAAACACAGAATTCTTAAGTAAGCCATTTTGAGTTCTATCGTCTTGCATGTTTCGAAACGATCTCGAAAAATACGAGTAGACCCCTTGCTAAACTCTATCTTCAATTGCAGTAGGTTCTCTAACAGAATGAGCTCATCATCGGGAGTTAGGTTATCCAATTTATCTATAACAAAATTGATCCCATCAACCTGTCTCAGCTTTGAAATGGTCAGCAGCAAGTCTCGCCATTGAATTTCATCAAATTCATTGAATTTCTTTATTAGAAAATCCGTTAGCCTTTGTGGCTCATCAAAATTGGGCAATATACTCAAAATTTGAGCTTGTTGTTGATGATTGAAATTCAATATATCTCTGATCAAAAATTTAAGATAGCGAGAGAGAGGTTTGATCTTCAAAAACTCTACACAAGCTGAAAAATTTTCTAAGAAAAATTCTTTGGACTGAATGCATCCGTCATACTTTCTAAATCCAATAATGCTAATCAACTTTAGTGCAATAGAAATAGTGTCTGATTTTCCTGATTTGAGTACATCTGGCAAACAGTTTAAGTGGTTTTCCAAAATACTATTTAGAATGCGAATTTGCTTATTATGCTGCATATTTAGGGACCCGAAACACTGGCGAGATTCTGGAAACGACCTGTGGATTTATCAAAATTAACCACTGCAGTACCTGTTTGACCATTACGATTTTTAGCAACTATGATCTCAGCTTTTCCTCGTTCTTCAATTAGATCGGGTTCATAATATTCAGGCCGATGTATGAACATTACCTGGTCCGCATCTTGCTCAATAGCACCCGACTCTCTCAAGTCAGAAAGCATCGGACGTTTATCTTTTCGATCATCAACTTTTCGAGAAAGTTGTGATAAACAAACCACAGGAACTTGAAATTCACGCGCAATATTTTTAATACCCCGCGAAAGTTCAGCAACCCTTTCTTGGTCATTAGATTTTCTCTCAGTGGAAAGAACAAGCTGCAGATAATCGATAATTACCAGTTCCAACTTTTGATTATCAGATTCTAATCTGCGATTCATTCTACGCAAATCATTTCGTATATCGTAGAGAGTCATGGCACTTTGATCATTTATAAACATTGGGCTAGTAGACAAAGCACTAAGAGCCCTATTTAAATCTCCGATTTCTTTGGCATTTAGTTTACCAACTTGCAAATTGCGCCCATCAATTTTACCTTGAGCTGAGAAAAACCTTGTCATTAGTTGTTCCGCTGGCATCTCCAGCGAATATAAAGCTGTGGGTAGTTTTTGTTCCACACAAACTGCACGGGCCAGGTGCAATGCCAAAGCAGTTTTACCCATGGAAGGTCTAGCCCCGAGGATTATCATATCACCACGCTTAAAGCCAAGAGTTAAATTATCTAAATCACTCAGCTTGGATACGATTCCTGGCATAGTTTCTTTACTATTATCGTAATACGCATTAGCAATATCTTCGAAAGCATCCTCTGCAATCTTCTTGATATGCCGAAATGTCCTTTCTTCACTAACTTCAGCGATTTGTAAAATATTTGCTTCAGCTTGCTGAATGAAGGTGTCCACATCTTCTGGTTCTTCAAAAGCTGATGATCTTAGTCGATTGACAGTGTGAATCAACTGACGAAGTTTTGCTTTTTGAATCAAAATTTCAACATGAGTTTTAGGCTCAGCTGCGGGGACAACTGCAGCAACCTGATCAAGGTAACGCTCACCCCCTACATCTTTGTAAATCTTGGAATTGGAAAGCTTCTCATTTAATGTCACAAAGTCTATAGTTTGGGAGTTAGAATCCAGCTCTACCATCGCACCAAATATCTCTTGATGTATTTTTTTATAAAAATGCTCTGGACGCAGATTGACCTGTATATCAGTCAGTTTATCAGGCCAAGTGATAATCGAACTGAGAACCGTCAACTCAGCAGAATGATTATTTGGTGGGACATTTTGGAGAGATTCTTCCATATTAATCCAGAATTATACCAAAGCTTTCGCTTATAAAAATTAAAAAAGATCCACCAGATTTCGGAATAAAATTTATTCCCTCCAGTGGATCTTCTATTTTCGTTTAGTTACAACTACTCAGCTGATTCTTCACTTACTGCGGCTTCACTTTGCTCTGTGTTCGACTCCTCGGCCGCAACACTAACTTCTGGCTGCGGCAAAGCGCCTCCTTCGGGCGTTATTTCAATAGTTAAAACACCAGAAATACCAGTCTCTAGCCTGATCTTAACCTGAGTTTCTCCCAAAGTTTTAATAGCCGTTGGTAAGTGCATCTGCTTGCGATCAATCGTAATATGATGCAACTCTGCTAGAGCCGAAACTATTTCTTCCTTGGTCGCTGAACCAA
>CAZYUV010000040.1:0-17133 GCA_964650625.1 uncultured bacterium | reverse complement strand
TGAATAGGCTCATAATCATCCATTATCTGCCCCATAACTGTTCCATGCTTTAGAAAAAATGCATGGTCTCGAGTTTGCATGGAGGCAGTGTAACCCCAAGGCCACAAAATTAGTTCACTGTAGGAGTGAAAAGAAATAGCTGCACTGAAACCATGCTCTTCTTGCAGATTTTCAATTACCTGGTTTTCCACTTCAGACATAGCACTGGGACCTCGGAAGGTATCCGACCAAGCCGATGAGCTGGCACCTGAGCCACCCCATTTATAGCTATAATTTCGATTATTATCAACTCCCGTGCCCCAGCGATTTTTGCGTCGGTTCTTACGCCACATTCTCTTTTGGGTCCTTGAATAAACCGCACCATCAGGATTTAGCATCGGTATAACGAATATACGTGAAGTATTCAGTAGCTGAGTAACCTCGTCATCTTCTCCATAACGAGTTAAGAACTCAGCAATAAAAGCCATTGGAACTTCTGTAGAAATCCACTCTCGTGCATGATGAGTCCCTGTAACTAGAAAGTTTACCTTCTCCTGCTTGCTCTTCTTGTTAGTAATTTCCAGCACATAAATTGGCCTGCTTTCATAGGTGATTGCTGCGACACTCAGGTTGGTCAAATCTGAATAAACCACCGCAGCATTCTGTAGTTCCGACTCCACTTCAGCAAATGTATGATAAACGCCCAGATCATCTTCATTCATAAGTGCTTCAAACTGTGCTTCCACATCTTCCACCGCAAGCGTACTTCCAGAAAATAAAGCTTTCTTATGATTACCATGCCTTTCCAGAATTCTTTCCGCTGTTTCATCCAAATGAAAGTTGAGCTTCTCAGGTGTAGTACCCATACAGCTAAAGTCCAAACCCAATGTCTCCAGAAGGACCTGATTTTTTTCAGTATTCGGTACAGAGATAATTGGAGCAGCCCAATAGGAAGTGCAGAAAAAACTGAACGCCAGAAAAATAGAAAGCATTGCTGAGAACATAAATAACTCCTTGGAATCACCGAGTGTAAGAATCTAAACCCCAACTGTCTAGTCTCTGAACCATAAGTTGTGCTAATTTATTGCCGAATATGAAATTTATGAAACTCTTTGACTAAAGTATAGGAGCATCCATGCAAACTTTTGAAGCTATAGAATCTCGAAGATCGATCAAACATTTCGACCCGAAACACGAGATGAGCGATGCTGAAATTAAAAAGCTCATGGAAGCTACATTATTATCACCTACTTCTTTTAATATTCAGAATTGGCGCTTCGTAGTAGTTAAGGATCAAGTAAAACGGCAAGAAATATTCGAGGCAAGCTATTATCAAGCCCAAGTTAAAGATGCTTCTATGTTGGTAGTTTTATGCGCCGACCTTAAAGCACACGAGCGACAACCAGAACGTTATTGGCGTAACGCTCCTCAAGAGGTGCAGGATAAGCTGATCCCTATGATCACAGGATTCTACGGGAAGAACCAGGAATTGCAACGTGACGAAGCAATGAGATCAACTGGTATTGCTGGACAAACATTAATGTTAGCTGCTAAGGATATGGGATATGACAGCTGCCCTATGGTTGGATTCGATTCAAATAAAGTCGCTGAAATTATCGCGCTTCCTGAAGATCATGTAATCAGTATGTTTATTGTAGTAGGTAAGGCTACTCAACCAGCACGTGAACGCGGTGGTCAATTGGACTATACAGAGGTCATTTTTGAAGACCATATGACTTAATTTGTAGAATCGCTTAACTTTTGGAATACTGCTTTGGGCTAGGATACGTTTATCGCTTGCAGAAGCCGAAATGATATGAAAATATGATGCCTGATTGTGTGGACATTTTATTATGAAAAAATTACTACTGGCATTGGCCCTTCTAGCATTTGCCCTCCCATCAAGTTTTTGTAGCAAAAATACTGACTCCTTACTAGGTTCATTCAGTGTCTTACCTATTGCTAGTCAAAGTCGAATTCTTGATTCCGTCATACATTTAATTGACCGACGTAATGCTCCATGGGCAACTTCCATCAAAGATTTGAGTATTCCACTTACAGACGACCAACAACTAGCACTTTATACGCCCGAAGTCGAACTAATTAAGCACTCTAGTGTCGCTGCAATGAAATTTAGTACAAATGCACTTAAAAAACGGATAATTAATTTTCTTAGAGGACTCCAATGGCGCGAAAGAGTCGTCCTAAAAAATTGGTTGCCAAGAAAATCTGAATCCACCAGCACTGAGGTCACACGCTGTCGCAATCTGCTTAGCAATTTCGAAAATCTTGTTAAAATTCACAACATTATTGAAGTGTACGAATTACCAGGTTTTTGGAATGGTGTTAAGCAAAGCACCTCAAAGACTGAAATTCGCAATGTGGAAGAGAGTGACTTCAAAGCTCTTCAAAATCTTGCGAATCAAGATAGTGATCGTCAACAATTCCTCAACTGGGGTATAAAAAAATGGGCTTCGAAACCATTATCAACTATACAAAATGAAGTTAGAAAATTAGCGGAAGCATACCGTAAAAGCTCTTTTAGCTTTGCTTCAGATTCTATTAATTTCGAACAAGCACAAGCACAAATTACGACTCAATATAAACTTATTAAAGATCAGTTTCTATCTTACGGGATCAAAGAGCCTGCGCCCGAATCAAGTCTCTATAGTGATTACGTAGAGCTCGAGTTTTTTACAAATATTTCTGAAAACGATTATCAGTATCTTGGAAACTCACCGGAAGAGGTTCAACTTGCATTAAACAAACGAAGACGATCTAGCGAAGAAATCCTAGACCGAATGGCCAGACTTGCTGAAAGATTACATGACAGCGCTCAATGGATTAAAAATACGCAATTTGTAATATCCAAGACATTTCGCAGAGCCCGATTCCTAGACTTGGGAAAGATTGATTTTACAGTACAACAAACTAAATCTGTTGAGGGCTTGAAAAAATTGAGTATGAATACTCTTATTTCAGTTCTTGCAGACTATGGTCCTTTACACCAACTAGGTGAAGGTGATTTTCGATTCGGTCTTCAACAGGTGTCCGAAATGGCAGACGACTGGATGACTCTGACATTAACAGAATTTCAGTACTTGGTTAAGGTTCGTCAGCACGAGGATAGTATTCGAGATCAAATTCAAGCCATCGAACAGCGCCATTTCGAACAGGTGGGACAACTAAATAAAATACCTGAACTGAAAGAACGTATTCGTCAAATCAATGAATTCAATCTAGACATGATTAGTCGTGCGGATGGCAACTTACAGCAAAGGCATAAAAATTTGCAGTCATTTTTCGACTTTGCACAGCGAAGAATAGATGGTTTAGCTACGGATGTAGCCTTCCTTGGTAAAATAAGCGCAAACGCACTAAAACTAAGAACTAAATTAAATGAACTCTTAAATCAAGCTGAGAAAGATGAATTAAGTTCGTTTATAGCAGAGGATGAATATATCAAACAAAAAGTAGATTTAGCGCGCAGTTTTACAACACTTAGTATGTCCTATATTCTCAATGGGTATAATCAGAAAGAACGAGATCAAGTTGTCAGCATGCATACTCGAGTTCATCAGGATAATTTGCGCTCTTTACAGCGAGCCATCGCTTATGTAAAACAGCGCAAAGACTTCTCAACTGAAGCTAAACTCCAATTGAAGCAACTTTTACTAACTGCAAGACTACATAGCACCACTATTACAGATGTAAAAACTCTTCGAGCTATCAAATCCTACATTGAAATGAAAGACTTTAGCCCGATTACTTATATCATCAGTGCCGAACCAAAAGCGCTACAGATTGCACATAGAGAAGTTCTCGATAAAATTAGTACGCTTGGTGAAACCATCCTGAATCAATAAAATAAGTCACATTCTACTACTCTGAGTATTGACATTTGCTCCTGCTGTGTTATTGTATTAATTCACTAATACAGGGGGTGAACATGAGACAGAATCGATCGCTTAATCACGAACGAAATCTTGAAGAACTTTTCAAAGCTCTTGAACTACTTGAAAATCCCGCCGAAACCAAAGGTTTTCTAACTGATTTATGCACACCTTCTGAACTCAATGCAATGGCCGAACGCTGGAATCTCGCAAGACTTCTTTGGTCAAGAGATTACAGTTACAGAGAAATCAGCGAATTAACGGGCGCCAGCACCACCACCGTTGGGCGAGTTGCCCGCTTTCTATTTCAAGAGGATAATAAAGGCTATCAAAACCTTATTAGCCGGATGGAGAAATCATGAATAATAGCTCTCGACTTCGACTTGCACTTCAAAAATCAGGAAGGCTTTCCAAAGAGTGTATTAGCTTACTGGAAAAATGTGGTTTAAAAATCCAAGCGGGAAAATCCACACTTTTATATAGAGTACCAAATTTCCCATTAGATCTATTAATGGTTCGTGATGACGATATCCCCTCTTTTGTTTCCAATGGGGTTTGTGATGCCGGAATCGTGGGAGAGGATGTCTATCTCGAACAACTACTCACTGGTAATGGAGCTCAAGATTTGGAAATAGGCCATCGACTTGGTCTAGCTAAATGCCGTCTATGTCTCGCTGTTCCCGAAAATTCGGACATTGAAAATACTCGACAATTGAATGGTTTACGTATTGCTACATCATTTCCAGGGATTACGCAAAAATATATGTACGACAACAATATTGAAGTCCAACTAGTGGAAATGGAAGGATCTGTGGAGGTTGCCCCACAACTTCAAATAGCAGACGCCATTGCAGATCTTGTATCTACTGGTGCGACTTTGGTCGCTAATGGAATGCGCTTACTGCAAGAAATTCAATCGTCAGAAGCTCTTCTCATAAGAAAGTCCAGAAATTTATGTGATGACAAACTATCAATATTTAATCGACTTCTGATACGTATTAGGGGGGTTTTATCTGCTACAGAAAGTAAATACATCATGCTGCATGCCCCGGAAGATAGCGTAAAGCAAATAAGAGAACTTTTACCAGGAGCTGAGGCTCCTACCACTCTCACACTTCCCGGTATGCCTGGAAAGGTGGCCATTCACGCTGTTTGTCAGGAAAATATATTTTGGGAAACGATGGAAGAGCTTAAAAAAGCTGGGGCTTCCGCAATTCTTGTATTACCAATTGAAAAGATGATGGTCTGAGATGCAAACAATATTATGGAACTCAATCTCTCCCACAGAGCAACAAGAGCTCATTGCACGCACTCAAACAGTCGCTTTTTCAGAAGAAACTCAGAACAGTGTGCAAAAAATATTAAGCGACATTAGGACCAATGGTCTAGATTCGCTTCTTGAATACACTAGAAAATTTGATTATTCTGAGTTTTCCTATGAAAACTTGATTCAATCTGTCAACGAACAGTCCATCCTAAAGAAAGAAAGAGAGGCTATTGCTCAAGCCATTGAGAATATTAATGCATTTCACAGTGCTCAATTGAATGGTGAGTATGAACTGGAAACCATGCCAGGTGTTCGCTGTAGAAGAGTTTATCGACCAATTCAATCAGTAGGTCTGTATATACCAGGGGGAACGGCTCCTCTAGTTTCAACAGTTTTGATGATGGCAGTTCCCGCTCGTCTTGCAAATTGCGAAAGAGTAATCTTATGTACGCCGCCCGATAAAACGGGAAACATTAATCCAGCAATTATTTATGCAGCAAAAATGTGCGGTATAAAAGAAGTTTATGCTGTGGGTGGAGCACAAGCTATCGCTGCAATGGCTTATGGTTGTGGACCAATCCCTCAAGTAAATAAAATATTTGGGCCTGGCAATCAATATGTAAATCTTGCGAAAATTCTTGTCAGCCAAGAATTTGGTGGACCCGCTATTGACATGCCAGCGGGCCCCTCTGAGGTTCTTGTTATAGCAGATGAGCAAGCCCGACCTGAGTTCGTTGCTGCTGATTTACTAAGTCAGGCAGAACACGATACTCTGGCCAGTGTAATTACTATCACATTTAGCCAAAAGTCTGCCCAAGCGATTAAGCAAGAAACCGAAAAACAATTATTAGATCTACCAAGAAGAGATATTGCCACACTAGCTCTTCAAAATGCTCAAATTGTAGTTATGCAGAATATGGAGGAAGCACTCAACCTTTCTAATCAGTTAGGCCCAGAACATCTTATTATCCAAGTTCAGGAAGCAGCTAAATATCTCGATAAAATTATTAACGCTGGCAGTGTTTTTCTTGGGGAATGGACTCCAGAAGCAGTGGGCGATTATGCTTCTGGTACTAACCATGTGTTACCCACTTCAGGCTATGCAAGCAAGATGGGCGGACTCAATCTTGACAGCTTCAGGCGAAGTATGACTGTACAAAATCTTGAACCGAAAGGCCTTCTTAATCTTGCTCCCTTTGTTGAAACTCTAGCTTCAATGGAGTCTCTAGAAGCTCATCGCAGAGCAGTCAGTATTCGTCGCGAAGTATTGGAGAAAGAATCATGAGCATTCGTAATCTTATTCGAGAAGATTTGCGCGAATTCACAGCTTATAGCTCGGCTCGTATTGAAGCGGCTGACCTAGATACTAACCTGATCTTTCTTGATGCAAATGAAAGCGCATTGGAAGCCCCTATTTCTGGTGCTAGCGGTAAAGATTGGAATCGATATCCTGACCCTCAGCCACAGAGTTTGAAAGCTGCATTCGGAAGATATTTCGGGGTGAAATCTGATCAGATTCTAATTAGTAGAGGAAGTGACGAAGCCATCGAACTTTTGATGAAATTATTTTGCCAGCCAGGCAAAAATAAGGCTCTCACACTAAAGCCCAGTTTTGGATACTATGCAGTGGCAGCTAAAGTGCAGGGCGTAGAACTTATTGAACAAAATTTTGAGTCAGACTTTAGCGTTGACTGGAACTCTTTGTATGAAAAAGTAGAACGAGACAAAGTCTCTCTGATTTTTGTGTGTAACCCAAACAATCCCTCGGGAACACTTCTAACAGCTGAAGAAATATTAAAGTTTAATAACAAAGTAAACGACCGGGCAATCCTTGTCATTGATGAAGCTTACATAGATTTTGAAAGTCGTGAAACCATGCTTCAGTATATTAACGACTCTCCTAATCTGGTTATCTTAAGAACTCTTAGTAAAGCATTCGCAATGGCTGGGTTAAGAATTGGATGCAGCATTTCAAATCCCGAAATAATCGAAGCTATGCAAAGCATTCTCGCGCCCTACCCCATTCCTAAACCGTGCATTGAAGCTGCCAATGAAGCGCTCTCGCCTGCAGCAATTTCTATTTACCGATCACAATGGGAAAGTATCGTCTCAGAAAGAGGACGCGTATCTAAACAACTCAAAAATTTACCAGAGGTTGTCAAAGTTTATCCATCCTGTACAAATTTTTTGTTGGTTGAATTCGTCGACCCTAAGAAAACTTTCCAATCTCTTCTTAAATCAGGCCTTCTGGTTCGCGACCGTACGAGTCAGATAAAAAATTGCTTACGGATTACAATTGGCACGCCAGTTCAAAATGACCTTCTTTTAAAATCAATGGGTGTTAAATTAAGTAGCTCAGTAAATCGTGAAGGACGATCGGTCCGTAAAACTTCAGAAACTCAAATCATCGCCAATGTCAACTTAGACAAAGGAAGTCGATCCCGAATCAAAACTGGAATTGAATATTTAGACCACATGCTTGAACAGGTAGCGCGTCATGGAAATTTAGATTTAGAACTCATTTGTGATGGTGACCTTCAAGTCGACGACCATCATAGCGTAGAAGATTGCGCTCTGGCACTAGGACAGGCATTGAAAATAGCCTTAGGTGAACGAAGAGGTATCCAGCGCTATAGTTTCGTTTTACCCATGGACGAATCCCTATGTCAAATGGCTATGGATTTAAGTGGTCGTCCCGCCTTTGTTCTAGAGGGTGATTTTGGTAGCGGTTATCTCGGCAAACTAAATCTTGAAATGGTTCCCCATTTTTATCAAAGTCTTTCACAGTCTCTGGGATGTGCTTTACACATCACTATTAAAGGTGAAAACTCTCATCATAAAGTGGAGTCAAGCTTCAAAGCTTTGGGTAAATGTCTTAAGGAATCCTGCACAGTGCAAGGCAATCAAATACCATCCAGTAAGGGAGTTCTATAATGCAGATTGGCATCGTAGACAACGGAGGAGCTAATCTTGCTAGCATTCAATTCGCCCTGGATCGCGTGGGAGTCTGCAGCTTCGTTAGTTCTGAAGCTGATGAACTAAACAAGGCCCATAAACTTTTGCTGCCTGGTGTTGGAGCAGCTCAAAAAGCGATGCAGAATTTGCGTGATCATGGCTTAGTCGAATTCTTGCAAAGTGCAACTCAGCCTCTCTTAGGGATTTGCCTAGGTATGCAGCTTTTATTTGAATTTAGCGAAGAAGGTCAGGTCGATTGTCTAGGACTCTTGCCTGGTACAGTTCGATCAATTCCTCAAAAAAAAGGTTACAGCATACCCCACATGGGGTGGAATCAGCTGCAAATATTAAGATCTAGTTCTCTAACGCAGGGCATTCCTCAGAAATCATATGTTTACTTCGTACATAGCTACTATGCAGAGCTTTCTGAATCCTGTATTGCGAGTACAGATTACCATCTTGATATGGCTGCCATAGTAGGTATTTCGGGAGTTTGGGGCTGTCAGTTTCACCCTGAAAGGTCGGGCTCGATTGGCACTAAAATTTTAGAAAACTTTTGTAAAAATGGTGAAAGACGATCTGGATGAAACTTATTCCTGCTATAGACATACTCGCTGGTAAATGTGTCCGACTCTTAAAGGGAGATTATAATGAAGTCACTGATTTTGGTAACTTAATTGATATAGCTCAAAACTTAGAAAAACAAGGTGCCGAATGGGTTCATCTTGTAGATCTTGAAGGAGCTAGAGATTCAGATAAAAGACAGTGGGAGCTAATAAAAAATCTACGACAAGTAATCAGCTCCAACATACAATGGGGTGGCGGAATACGGAGCCTTAAAGACTGTAAAGAGCTTCTCGCTGCTGGAATTGACCGCATACTGATTGGTAGCATGGCCTGTAAGGATCCGAAGCTTGTTTCGGAATGGCTATACACAATTAAACAACCCAACAAGGTCGCTTTAGCAATCGATGTAAGATGGAACAGAATCAATGAACCTAAGCCCTATGGTAGTGGCTGGATCAACCCTTCTCAACTCGATCTTTCACAAGTTTTAACTCACTTTCAACCTTATGAAGGTTTAACAATTTTGTGTACTGACATTGATCGTGACGGAACGATGCAAGGCCCGGCATTAGATCTATACGAATATCTGATTAAAAATTACCCCCAGTTTCAATGGATAGCCTCCGGTGGTATTCGTGATGAACGAGACCTTATTTGTCTTCAAAAATCCGGGGTCTGGGCTGCTGTTGCTGGACGCGCAATACTCGAAGGCAAAATAAACTATATGGAATGCACCAGAATATTGAAGGAGAATAAAAGTGCTTGCTAAGCGTATTATTCCCTGTCTTGATGTACGTAATGGAAGAGTTGTCAAAGGCGTGCAATTTAGAAATCATGAAGATATGGGTAGCATTGAAGACTTAGCACTGCGCTATCGTGATCAAGGTGCTGATGAATTAGTCTTCTATGATATCAGTGCCTCTGCAGAGGGACGCACCTTAAATCGAAAATGGGTTGAGAAAATTGGAAAAATACTAGATATTCCATTCTGTGTAGCAGGTGGAATTCGTACAGTTGAAGATGCTAGGGAAACTCTCCAAAGAGGAGCTGAAAAGATTTCAATTAATTCTCCTGCCTTAGAAAATCCAAACTTAATTTCTAAGCTAGCGAAGGAGTTTGGTGTTCAGTGCGTGGTTGTGGGAGTTGATAGCATGGAGTCAGATGGTGACTATCTGGTCTATCAATATACAGGTGATGAAGCTCGAATTACTAACACGAAACGGCGGACTCTTGATTGGGTGAAAAGAGTTCAAGATCTTGGTGCAGGAGAAATTGTAATTAATTGCATGAATCAGGATGGCATGCGAAAAGGCTACGATTTAGAGCAACTGACGAAGATTCGAAAAAATGCGCAAATCCCCGTGGTAGCTTCAGGGGGGGCTGGTTGTATGCAGGATTTCGCTGATGTGTTCGAACAAGCACAGGTTGAAGCTGCTCTAGCTGCCAGCGTTTTTCATAAGCAAATGTTCGATATACCTGAACTCAAGAAGTTTTTACATGAACGCCAGATACCAGTCCGAATATAATACATTGAAAGGATCTTCTCATGATCAAATACAATGATGAAATGAAGCCGAATTGGTCTAAGTCAGAAGGCTTACTACCCTGCATCGTTCAGGATTCAGACTCAGGCCGAGTTTTGATGCTGGGCTATGTAAATTCAGATTCAATTCAAAAGTCACTGCAGAGTGGTAAATTATGTTTTTTTTCGCGAAGTCGCCAGCAACTTTGGACCAAAGGCGAAACTTCCGGTAATTTTTTTGATCTTCAACGCCTTTTTCTGGATTGTGATAATGACACTTTTTTAGCACAGGTAAAACCGTTCGGAGCTGCCTGTCATCGGAATACCACCACATGCTTTGATAGCGAGGAGGAGATGATCCCTGCCGGCAACCTTGATTTTCTTTCGCAATTGCAAAAACTTATTTCTAAACGAAAATTATCCATGCCTGAAGGAAGTTATACCACTTCTCTTTTTCAGTCTGGATTAGCTAGAATTGCACAAAAAGTTGGAGAAGAAGGTGTCGAGACCGCCTTAGCCGGAGCACTACAACAAGAGAATCTCGTAGATGAAGCCGCTGATCTAATATATCACCTTATTGTACTCCTAGAAGCTAGTGAAAAATCTATCGAAGATGTTGTCAGTAAACTAGAAGAACGTCATGGTAATTAAATCTTTCACAAGTTTCATGATAGGTTGTAGCCATGAGCGAATCGTTTGTAAAACTTTGTAAGCTAGCCAAGCATGAAGTGGATGAGGTTATCCAATCTATTAATCTCGACCATAAATCTGGTTCAGATTTTGTAAGCAATAAGCAGGCGGCTTCGCCAGTCGTAACACAAATTGACCTAGAAGTTGAAAAACGACTACGGTCTTTAATTGCAGCTCAATATCCATCGGCAGGTATTTTAGGTGAAGAATTTTCTGAAAAATTGGCACAAAAAAATAGTAAGCAACGATTTATTTTGGACCCTATAGACGGCACCATCGCATTGGTGACCGGAAAACCTACCTATACCACTCTTCTAGGACTCCAAGAATCGGGAAAGTTTCATAGCGGATGGATTTACCTTCCGGCTCTTAAACAGCAGTATTCTGCCATTAAAGGGTTAGGAGCCACAGGACCTTCAGGAATACTTAAGACCTCCCAGAAAAGAGATTGGGATGATGTCATATGGAGCTCTACCACACCTGCAATGTTTCCGGAAGACTGGCAAAAGGGATTGCTAGCAGAATTGCATGAACTTTGTTGGCTAAGTTCCTATGGTGGTGATGCAATGCAGTACTGTTTGCTAGCACAAGGTCGTATTGACATGGTAATCGAAAATCAAATGGAAATTCATGACTATGCAGCCTTAGTTCCCATAGTGGAAGAGTCAGGTGGCTGCATCTCTGATTTTGATGGTCAAGCTCTAGATTGTAGCTCGAATGGCCAAGTACTGGCTACAGCTAATGAAACACTTCATGAAAAGGCACTTAAACTCATTGAAAAGATCCGAAATAAGAACTATTGAACCTCGCGAGGTAAAAAATTTTCAGCCAGCATACATCGTATACTGCCACCTCCAACCTCTTCGATGGTTGGTATCGAAACTGGAACGAGACTCCCATACTTCTCAAGCCTAAAAATCTGATCGGCATTAAAGCTTTTAAATGCTCGATTTGACATCAAAATTAAAGGTTGACCGGATTGACTCTCTAACTGCAATACGTTTCCGCAAAATTGTTCCATCTGCTCCATAGATATTGTGATAACTTCTCGGTCTACAGACAAATTTTGTAAAAGTAACTTACGATCTTCTGGGTCTGGAATAGCCTCATCACACAAAACAACGAATTCACGTCCTATACTCGTTACCACGTTCGTATGATAAATAGGGTGCCCATTTTTATCGGCAGTTTCAAAACAGTAACCAATTTCCCAAACACTCAACTCCATAAAAACTCTTAAGGCCTCTATCTCACAGCGTGAGGATAGTGAAGCGTAGATCGCCCCATTTAGATGATCCTTAACAATACTCCCTGTACCTTCCAAGACTCCATCAAGTTTTTCGCGATAATCCACTATCCCTTTTACTAAAAAACCTTCTGACTCCAATAACTTACGTAACAACTCTGGTCTTGCTTCAGCTTGTCTATTGGCGGCTAGCATAGGAAATACCTGAATTATTCCAAATTGATTGGTACTAAACCAATTATTAAGAAATAATGAATCAATCAACTTCACGGAGGGAGGGCAATCATTGTCCAAAATACTAACATGCAAATCAAACTCTCTAAGGACTGCTACAAACTTATCGAATTCTTCCATCACCTTGCGTCCGAAATGTTCTGGGTTAATCAAATTAGGTATTTTCTGAAAAAGGTTAGAGCCAGCAGTCTCTGGATTGTAAGAGAAATAATGAGGTCTTGCCACAATCACTGAGTTGGCACACTGACGAGGGTTAAAATTAGAATTCATTGGAGCAACTTTCGAAGTATAATCCGTCAAAAATGAGAAATCTCACAGTATTATTTCTTTTATTAATTTTCGTCAAGCTTTTCGCTTAGCCTAGACTCCCAAAAATAAAGCAATTTATTAATTTTAATTACAAAAAAGCTCCATACTGGAGCGCAAAGAGATCTAATTCGAGTTCTTCTTACCATTTTGAAGTTTACATATCAAAATGGAAAGATGACCAAAATTTTAATTGCGGGAGCCACCGGTTATATTGGCTCTAAACTTTTGAAAAATCTCGATTGTGCTAAGTATTCCATACGTTGTGGCGCCAGAATACCTGAATTTCTGAAAAGTAGAGTTCCCCCAAGAGTGCAGGTAATTCCTTTAGACTGTACGATACCGGACACTATTAAAAATGCCACTCAGGGGATCGATTATGCTTTTTATCTTGTTCATTCTTTAGGGGCTAATCAAGGGTCGCACTTTGAAAGTATAGAATACGAATGTGCTAAAAATTTTGCTGAAATTGCCGCCCAAAACAGAGTTGAAAAAATAATTTATTTAGGAGGCTTGGGCGACGCTCGGACTCAACTATCTCCACACCTTAGAAGCCGACAAAGAGTAGGCGAAATATTAGCCTCAACCGGAATTCCTGTCATTGAGTTCCGAGCCAGTATAATTTTGGGAGCAGGCTCTCTCAGTTTTGAGATGGTACGGGCATTATGTGAGCGTTTACCAGTAATGATTTGTCCTATATGGGTAAAAACTGAGGCACAGCCCATTGGCGTATGGTCTGTACTGCAATATCTGGAGCAAGCATTGGAGTATGACTGCACTGGTCACGAAATTATCGAAATCGGCGGCAGCCAAAGAGTCAGCTATTTACAAATAATGCAAGAATATTCCCGATTAAGAGGGTTATCCCGACGTTTTATTCCAGTACCTTTCTTAACTCCAACAATATCAAGTCTTTGGCTGGGACTTGTTACTCCGCTTTACTCGCGCATTGGCAGAAAACTCATTGATAGCCTTAAAAATCCAACCATCGTCACAGACAAGTCTGCCCAAGATAAATTCCCTTACATACACATCGAAGACTTGTCTACCGCATTGACTCAAACTATTGCCCATGAAGAAAAGGAATCACGACAAGTTAGATGGTCTGATGCTATTGGCAGTAAAGGTCTTCGTCGAAAATGGGCTGGCGTTCGATTCGGAAACAGAATTGTGGATTCGCATAGTTTGGAAATCAGAGCAAAAGATTCAAGTGTAGCTTTCGCCCCGATTCGTCGAATTGGAGGCCGAAACGGGTGGTACTACGCGAATTTCCTTTGGAAATTGCGTGGCTTTATAGATCTTTTAGTCGGTGGAGTCGGAATTCGACGTGGACGCCCTGACCCTGAGGAATTAGCGGTCGGTGATACCTTAGATTGGTGGAGAGTAGAGGCTTACGAGCCAAATCACTTACTTCGTTTGTATGCCGAAATGAAAACTCCTGGGCGAGCTTGGTTAGAATTCAGAGTAAGAGAAATATCCCCAGGACGCTACAGAGTCACACAGAATGCTATATTTGACCCCATTGGCTTGGTGGGATTATTGTATTGGTATAGTTTGTATCCCTTACATGGAATAATATTTAAGGGCATGCTCCGAAGTATGCGCTCTCAAATTAAGGAGATCAATCATGAATAATGCCATGCTAAGACGCCTCGAGCGTTACAATCAGCAAAGAATTCTTAAAGCATGGATGTTAATTGCACTCGCCAATGGGGAATTAACTCCGCAAGAACGGAAGGTTTTAGAGTTGCGCTGCGAAACCATCATGCTACCTAGTGAGTGGATCGACAAACTTTGTCAAACTCCTCCAACCCGTGAGCATCTTGATTACTCTACCGTAACGAGAGCAGAAGCAAACCTAACTCAATCCGTAGGTTATGCTATAAGTATAGCGAATGGAACCAGCGACCCACAAAAAGAGAATGAGTATCTATGGATATGTGAACAACTTGAGATTCCTGATGAGCGTCGAATCGCCATGGAAAAAAGCGTAAAATCACTTTTTCTAAGCAATGAAATCAAGGTTTAGTAAGTTCAATCCATTGCTCCATCCTAGCTTTTAATGCTATCCCAAAGGCCCGCACTGAGAGATCTAAGCTAGCGCTCGCTGAAAGTAAGATTCCCGATAGGTCTAACCTCGCCACACCCGCACCTCCAAGTAAACGAACTTGCTTATCATTTGCAGCTGATTCCAAGCTGTATCTAACATCCATATAAATACCGGAGAAGTCACGAATTACCTTAAATTCATCTAATATTACTCTGGCCTGCATTTCGCGCTGCTTAAGTACTCTACCAGTTTCCAGCGCTATAGGCCTTTCAAAACTTACGGGCTGGGTATTGAGATCTTTGGGTCTTTGAAAAATCCAGGCACAATTCTGTAATAAAGGGTCCGTTGAATCTTTTTCACGTACGAGCTTCTTTAATTCACCTAATGTATTTATGGAAAAATCTCCTGAGCTTACAATATTTTTAGATCCCCACCGGGCTAGGCTCACCTTACCTGACCAAACCCTATCTCCATAATCCAAAGGTATCAATTCAAAAACGCCTTCCATGCGCTCACGGGTTCCGCCAAATACAAGCAAGACTTTCTGAATACGACTCTCAATTGTAGTTCTGTAGGACTGCTTTTGTGAAATTGGCAATTGTAGATTATGAAATGGATTATGCAAGATATCCAAAACGCTGCGATCACCATTTTCCAATCGTTTCGCCAAGTTATCGTAACCTTCTAAATCAGATCTAATTACCTCAGCAACTTCACTCAGAGTTTTCGTCTTCAGCGTGCTATAGAATGACTCTTTAGGTTTGTCCCATGCCGAAAATTTGCGACTGAAACGCCTAAATTCATTAGCAGGAATCCAGGCATGGCCGGTACGTTCTGTGGCTAATGCTACACTTTGCCAACGCTTTAACACATCGCCTTTGCCTAAATAGTGTGACTCGGCTCTATGGCACACTATGCATTGATTCGCTGCTGAAAGCCAAATGATCGAGAACAAAAATAAGAACGTTCTCAAAGCTCTCCTCTAATCCTTAGTATTGAATGCATCAAAGCAAGTGCAATACAATAAGCCAACCCAATACCCAGATAGCTTTCCCAAGTATTCGAAACTTCAATACAGCCCAAGGAGGCTCCCCCGATATAGGCTGGAGCAGTTCCAAGTAAAAATAAAAGATATATGACCCAACTGGGAGCTCTTGTCAGAAAAGTTTTCCAAGCCAATGCCATATTGATCCATAAACCGAGTAAAAATAAGGGCGGTAAACCTCCATATGAAATGCCTGAAGTCCAACTTGTCCACCCAATCCATTGAAATGCAATTTCAAATACAACTCCAGCTATAAAACTGGGAACTAAGAGAAGTCTTACAGACGAACACTGTACAAACCCTCTTACCAACAAAGGTAGAACTGCCAATCCAGCAATCTCTGGTAAACCGGTAATCGTTAATCCAATACAAGCAAACCAATTAATTTGCCAGTATACAAGAGTCAATCGCGAACCTTTCGATAAAAAACAAGAGCTATCGCTATTAAACTTACACCATTTCCAAGAATGCAGCAAAGCATTAGAAAAGTGAGAGTCAACGAAAAGCTCCACTTACAAATCTCCCGCATTAATAGCGCAATCACTAAAAAACCAAGATAGAGATCCAAGAGCATCAACTTACCCCATAATAGACCCCAAATAGAAGGCCAAACCTGACTTAGAGACTCCTGCTGAACAACATAAAATATTAAATAGAAAAAAAATGCCGCTAAAAACGTGCACATTAAAAAAAGAATGCGATTCAACATCTTAGATCTTGGTTCTTTGAGACTTACGACGCTCCTGCTCATCTAAAATCGTTTTACGTAATCTAAGAGATTTTGGAGTCACTTCTAACATCTCATCCTGTGATAAAAACTCAAGATTTTCCTCAAGACTAAATCGTGTAGGTGGTGTCAGTTTGATATTCTTATCTGAGCCAGATGCGCGAACATTAGTGAGTTTTTTGCCCTTAACTACATTTAAGCCCAAATCACGCTCTTTAGCATTCTCGCCGACAACCATTCCTGGATATACTTTCTCACCAGGCCCAATAAATAATTTACCGCGCTCTTCTGAACCGGCAAGAGAATAGGCAGTGGCTTCACCATTCTCCAAAGATACTAGCGAGCCCGTAGATCGAGCAGGAACCTTTGCTGTCATTGCTTGCCATGAATCAAACATACTGTTTACCGTAGCTTCACCTTTAGATACCGTCATCAATTTAGAACGCATTCCAATCATTCCTCTGGCTGGAATTAAAAACTCCAGCATTGTACTACCCGACTTTGAATTCATATGCTTCAATTCTGCACAATGCGTCGACATTAATTCAATGATTTTACCGTTACATCTTTCGGGAGTCTCAATGTAAATGGCTTGGTATGGCTCGTGAATTACGCTATCAATAGATCTGGTAACTACTTGAGGTCTTGAAAC
>CAZYUV010000039.1:0-17625 GCA_964650625.1 uncultured bacterium | reverse complement strand
CTTTATATTTATTTTTATTTTCTTTTTTACTAATTTTTTGGAATTTATAGAAGTCGGAAATGATTCGGCTCCATTTGTAAAAATGCTTTATATGTTCCTTCCTAACTTTAAGTACTATGATTTTATTGAAATGGTAGTTCACGCAAAGCAAATATCCGTGGAATACACTTTATTTTTGATAGTTTATTCAGTATTCATTTGTTTAATTATGACTTCTCTGAGTGTAATGCAGTATGAGCAGAAGCAAGTTTAGAATTTGGTTACTATTTTCACTTTTAAGTGCAGCTATTTGTTTAGCAAGTGTATTGCTCAATTTGCGTCAAACAGCGGGCGTATATCTAGCTAAAGATATATTTGACCAAGTTCGCGAAGAAACTCGATACTTTGCTTCAGACCTTCTTTGGCAAAGGGTTGATACATATGGCCATTTTGGAGAATGGATTAAAGAAAAAGACGGTAATAAAGAATTATATTACAGCGTATTTTCCAAACAATCTGAGGTAAGGGCTTTATGGCGTTTGTCAGTTGGTCTAAATAATAAAAATATTTCAAGAGTATGTTTAGTAGCAAATGCTTTGGGTGTTAATCACCAACTTTTTGATGAAGCCTTAACTATTTTGCGTGGAGCTATTCTTAAGCATCAAGACCATAAGCGTTTGTATAGGTTTTATGGTGAGATGGGAATAATTTATTTTCAAGGAATGCGTGATCCAATTAAAGCACTTAGACACTTCAAACGTAGTATCGAGGTTCTTCGGCGATTGAACCCACAAGATTATTTATTTGAAGATTTGTTTAATATTCGGTTATATGCTTTTTCAGCAAGTGTGATTTTATTTAATGCCAATCAAATTGAAGAGGCCTATAAGTATCATCGCATGGGATTTTATGAACCAGGCAACGATCAATACAACGCTGCCATGAATAAAATGTTATATGAAAAGGGTGAACAGCAGTTAAAGGTTATTCAAAAACAGCGTTATGAAAAGATAAGAAAAAAACACCAACAACAAGGTCATACTCATTCCCATGGCCACGGTCACGGTCACGGTCACGACCATCATAATTCTTCAAATAATACAGATCATTCTCATGTAGAAGAAAAACAGACTTCATCTTCAGCAGCAGATCAAAATTCAACAATTCAAACAAAAGGGGATAAAGAGATTCTTAGAGGCTCAATGGATCGTTCTGAAATGGAGAATGAAAGACAATTGATGAGGAATATATTTGTGCATATGATTCCTCAAATAAATTCTCAATTTTATTTACAGGTTGGAGCTGCGAGCACCAACTTGTTTTTGTTGCTATCTCTAATACCTTTACTTTATTTAATTTTGAGGAGAAAGCCCTAAAGTAATGAATGATAATTTAAAAAATATTCTGGAATTAAAAGATTTAAAGGTTGGTTTCAAGACAGGTTGGAACAAATATAAAGAAGTACTGCATGGAATTAGCTTCAATGTTCCTGAAAACAAGATTTTTGGATTCTTAGGTCCCAATGGATCAGGTAAAACCACTACTATAAAAACTGTTTTAGGCTTGATTCCTGAGTATGAAGGAGATATTAAAATTTTCGGAGAGTTACGTTCTTCGGAATGTAGAAAGTTTATAGGCTTTTCTCCAGAAAATGCATATTTTAGCCCCTTATTAACTCCTCGGGAAGTTATTAATAGCATGGGTAATCTTAGTAAATTAAACAAAGATGTTATTGATAAAACAGGAAGATATTGGTTAGAGAGATTAAAACTATGTCATGTAATAGATTCCCCTATCAAAACCTTTTCTAAAGGAATGCGACAAAGATTGAATATTGTTCAGGCTTTGTTACACGATCCAAAATTCTTAATCTTAGATGAACCCACCTCAGGCTTAGACCCATTGGGAAGGAAAGAAATAAAACAGTTAATAAAGGAAATGCGCGATAAGGGCAAAACAGTTTTGATAAGTACTCATAATCTATTAGAAGCTCAGCAAATTTGTGACGAAATTTGCGTTATTTATGAGGGTCAAATTTTAACTGAGGGTACCGTTGAAGATTTACTCGATAAAGAACAAAATCTAGAAGAATTTTTCATAGATAAAGTTACTACGGCAAGGGTCTAGTATGCCGGCTATATTTCAAATTGCATACGATGTACTTTTAGAAGCCCGCCGTAACTCATTCTTTTGGTTATCAATATTCTTGGCGATTTTATTAGTTTCTCTGTTTGCGTTGTTATCTGGAACTAACCCAGACTTTCATTTTGATAAATTTCTGCGCAACGGTTTAAGTATGGTTTGGTTAATTCATTTGGGTCTTGCACTTCTGGTAACTACTGAGACCATTTATGGTGAAGATGATCGTATGAGTATTTATTTTTATTTATCTCGAAATGTAGATAGATTCAGCTATTTATTGGGTAAATTTTTTGGTTGTTGGATAACACTTTTAATAAGTTTGTTAATAAGCTTCATCGTTATGATTCTAGCAGGCGGAACTCTCGTGGGGTTTGAACAAAAAATAGTTTGGTCATTTATCTTCATCGCTTGGGAATTAAGTTTATCCGTAGCCATTATTATTTTGATCTCACGATTTTTTTCTAAAATGCTTACTTATTTTTTCTTTGGAATAGTCTTAATAGGTAGCAACTTTATTGAATTTGTTATTTTGAAAGGTGTATCCAGTATAGGGTTTATAATAACTGCGTTTCCGAGTTACAAATACTATAGCTATCTGGAACTGGTTGTCGATAATCAATTTTCTCAAATATGGCAATATACAATCATCTTAAGCTTATTTACTATATGTATCTCTGCAACATTAATATGTCTAGCGAATATTAAATTCGATAGGCAATATCTCTAGATTAGCTATCGAGCTTGCTAAGTAAATAGCTCCAAACAGCTTCAATGAAATCAGTACCTAAATGGTCTTGCATGCGCTTGTAATGGAGAGGTAAATTCTCTATAAAATTTTCATCACCTTCCCAAAACCTTTGCACCATTTTTGGATTAACAAATCCTTTTTCAATGCCCTTTTTCATTACTAGAAGCATAATTGCCATATCATCACTGAAGGCTATAGGATGATTTATTATTCCTTCTGGTACGAAATCGATAGGAGAGATCAGATAAATGAATGCCAAGCAAATTTCTGCTTTATATCGAGGGTTAACGCCGGGAGATTTAAGTACTTTACAACAATATAGATAGACAGCCGGTAACATTTCAAGTTCTAAATAGAGCGGATTATCAGCGTGGTTATCTTCCAGATTATTAATTTCAATAATCATTTGTTTATAATATTCATCGACTTCTTTTAATAAGTCATATACTTGGCCATAAAGGGATTTTTCTAAACTGAAAGCCCAGTTTACAACTTGTTGAATATAGGTCCAAATTAACTCGAACACATTGCTATCAGGTAATGAAACGATTCCTGGGTCACCACCAAATCTATGAAAAGCAAATTCAACTAGTGGAACGTACACTGAAGGCACTGTGAATTCCTTTCCGTCAATTTTATATATCAGATCTCCATTTTCGTTTTTTGGAGGTAAATCGTCTTGATAGGACTCGTTAGGTTGCGGAAGATATTTAGCTGCAGGACCTTCAGTTAGTATTTGATCAATTTTTACCAAATCTATATCAGAAAAGTCTATGGAATTCAGGTCATCCAGAAAATCTAATTGTGATATTAGTTGGCTTAACTGGTCACCCTTGAAAATTTTTTCAACTTTGCCAGCGATAAATTCATCAAAAATTTTCTGGTAGGTTTTAGTGTGTTCTTCGGTAAAACAAACTAGATAGATTTCATCCATGTAGTCATGTTTGCGCAAAAACCCAATGACCTCTTCAATTGAAATTCGAGCGGACTTTTCAATTGGATAACCGTAAGCTCCTGTAGAAATAGCTGGGAATGCAATGCTACGCACACCCAACTTCATAGCTCTTTTGAAGCAAGAATCATAACAACTTCTTAAAAGGTCAGCCTCTCCCGCGCCTCCACCCTTCCAAATAGGTCCAACTGTATGAATTACATATTTAGAATACAAATCATATCCAGCAGTCACCTTGGCGTCACCCGTGGCACAACCTTTCAATGCCATACATTCTTTGAGCATGTCTGGACCAGCAGCTGCATGAACTGCTCCATCTACACCCTTGCCACCGAGTAAAGTTTCATTGGCTGCATTAACGATAGCTTCTACCTTCATAGTAGTGATATCAGCTGTAATAATACGAATTCTTTTAGGCATTATTTAAAGGTATGAATACTGGTCTATACGTCATTTCTGATTATAGACCATACCAGCATGCTGCTGAAAGAAGTCTTTCTTTGACACCTGTTAAAGAGGTCCGTATGTTGGTAATAAATAATGGAGGTTTATTGTGACAGAAGAAACAAATCATATTTTATCTAAAGATGAAGCCGAATTTGAAGCACCGGCAGATATTGTTAGTTCAGCGCAGATAAAACCTTCTGATTATGAAACAAATTATCTAAGATCAATCGAAGATGCTGAAAAATTCTGGTCTGAAATAGCGACCGAAGAATTAGATTGGTTTCATAAATGGGATAAGGTTCGAGAATGGAATTATCCTAATTATCAATGGTTTTTGGGTGGAAAATTAAATATAACTCATAACTGTCTTGACCGTCATGTGAACTCGGGAAAGCGCAATCAGGTTGCTTTTATTTATGTAAACGAGAACGATAAGGAAATTAAGATAACATACGGTGAATTGTTGGAACGCGTAAACCGTTTTAGTAATGGATTAAAGTCTATTGGGATTGGAAAAGGTGATACTGTAACCATTTATATGGCAATTAGCATAGAGCAAATAGTAGCTATCTTAGCTTGTGCGCGGATAGGTGCCATTCATTCTGTTGTATACGGAGGCTTTTCTGCTAGTGCTCTTCGTTTGCGTATAGAAGACGCAAAATCAAGAGTTGTCATTGGTTCTACTTTCACTCAAAGAAAAGGAAAAAAAATAGATTTGAGAAGCGTTGTGAATACAGCGGTTACAGATATTGATTTTGTGGATCATGTAATTATGGACTTGCGTGATAGTGCTGATATTAAACTATCTAGCAAAGAAATTAATTTTAGGGAATTCGAATTATTACAAGATTCGAACTGTAAACCTGAGGTTATGGATTCTGAAGACCCTCTATTCATTCTCTACACATCTGGCACTACAGGAAAACCTAAAGGCGTATTACACACAACTGGTGGGTATAATCTTTATACCCATTTCACGACAAAGACCACCTTTGATATAAAAAGTTCGGATATCTTTTGGTGTACAGCTGATCCCGGCTGGATAACAGGACATAGCTATATAATATACGGTCCTCTTTCGGTAGGTCTTACATCGGTAATTTCTGAAGGAGCCCCAGATTTTCCAAAGCCAGACCAGTGGTGGAAAATAATAGAGCGCTATCGTGTTAATGTATTTTATACAGCCCCCACCGCCGTAAGATTATTTATGAAATATGGCGAAGAATGGCCGTCGAAGCGAGACCTTAGCTCTTTGAGAGTTTTAGGAAGTGTTGGAGAGCCTATTAATCCTGAGGCATGGATTTGGTATCACAAATATATTGGGTCCGAAAAATGTGCAATTGTAGATACTTGGTGGCAAACAGAAACTGGTGGCCATATGATTACGACTTTCCCCTCAATGAAAACAAAACCAGGTCGTGCAGGTTTACCATTATTTGGGATTGATGCTGATGTAGTTTCTCGGCAAGGAGAACCTGTCGCTCCAAATACTGTGGGTTTACTTGTGATAAAACAACCATGGCCATCTGGATTGAGAACTTGTTGGGGGGAGCCTGAGCGTTATGATGCCTATTGGAAATCGATGGATGGCTTTTACTTTCCTGGTGACCTTGCTACCAAAGATGATGATGGATACATAATGATTTTAGGTAGAGCTGATGATGTATTAAATGTATCAGGTCATCGTATTGGAACTGCTGAGGTAGAGAGTGCCTTAGTGTCTCATCAAGATATAGCTGAGGCTGCGGTAATTGGTAAACCTCATGAGGTTAAAGGGGAATCCATAAAAGGTTTTTGTATATTAAAATCAGGGGTAAAGAACTGCGGTGAACTTGTCAATCAAGTAAAACAACATGTTAGATCTGAATTAGGATCATTAGCGGTTCCAGATGAAATAGAATTTGTGATTACTTTACCGAAAACTCGAAGTGGTAAAATAATGCGACGGGTCTTGAAAGCAGAAGAATTGGGAGAGGATGTGGGAGACACATCCACACTTGAAGATTAATTATCTTAAAGAGATTTAATGTAAGCGTCTATTTCCACTTGAACTAGCCATTCATGATGTAATAAACCTTGTACAATAAGAATACTGCAAGCTGGTTGGATCGAACTAAAAAACTCTCTGTGTACTTTCGCCACGATACTTAAATTATCTCTACTGGTAATGAAAACTCGAGTTCGGATAATATCTTCTGCTGCGCCTCCAGCTTTTAAAACGCTATCGAGTCCTTTTTCAAAACAGCGCTGTGCTTGCAGATGAGCATCGTCTAATCCAATGGTTTGTCCAAATTCATCACAGGGTCCTGTGCCCGATATGCACAGTAACTCATCTATTCGACTTGCTTGTGCAAATCCAATATTTGATTCATGGTCAGTTCCTGATAATATAATTTGTCGACTTTTTACCACAATATTAAAGCCTATGACATTGCCAAGGGTTCATACTTTTGCCTCTTAGATATCTTACCTGAATAATTTGGATTAATGGTTCTTTTAAAGCGATGTTTTCGTTTAAGTATGCTGTAAGGTATGACTCCAGCCAGATGCACAGGAAGAAAAGCTAAACCTGAAAGTGCACTCATTCCAACTGCATATTTGAGAACTAAATAAGGCCACCAAACATTAATACCAAGGAATAAAAACTTCTTAGCTAAATTGAACTTTTGTGCATGAATATCCCAGATAAATGGCTCCACTTTTTCAGTTTTGCCTAAATCTTGTTTAAGCCAGAGTAGATGACGAGAAATGGTTTCTAAAGCCCAACCACTCATTATTAATGCTATACATAATATAAGTAGATCAAGAGCTACAATGTGAAAATGAACTTGAGCAGTTATTTGACCTTTGAGAACTTTCGTTCCAAATAACCATGGAACTTTTGCTAAAATGATTCCCAATAATAATCCTAAAAGACCAATCCAGAAGGCTTTACGACATAAAGATTTCTCGGCGAGATTTCGCTTAGAACTGACGAAGCTAGATTTAAAATCACGATATCTTTTTATTAAAACCACTATCCCGATTAGCTGTAATGACATGAGAGTAATAACGCAAAATTTACCTAGTCCAATATGTTTACTAGGATGATCTGCATAGATCGATAATGCAGCAAAACCTTCAGGGTCTAAGTAAGGGTAATAGCCGATAAGGCCTGTCGTTACTAATCCTAGAATGCAGTAAAAAGTTATTATTTGATAAGCTGTGACCATTGTTGACTCCAAATTTAACTGACAAATAAATCACAGAATTTCAATTTAGCCCAGTATTAGTATAGGAATTTATCAATTCTTTAGAATCTGAAGGACACAGCTGCGCCAAATCCTTTTAGAGGAATTTTTTGATATCCATGGGGTCCTACTGATGGAAAGCGATAATCGTCTGAAACAGTGTAGGATAATTCAGCAATTGCGGGAGTATTAAAAACAGGTACTTTTTGCCAAAATTTATAACCCATACGAAATGTGATGTATGGTTTTATGTGGGCTCTGGCGTCCTCGTTTTTATTACTGTAATACTTTTTTAGACCTAGATTAGGGCTTACTTTTTGCACTCCCAAAGCAGCGCTGTAATAGCTTATTGCCGAATCATAACTGCGATTTTCATATTCGAATTTTGTTTGTTTCACTTTGTAAGTAGGGAAATTTTTCAATTCAGGTGTTACATAATACAAGTTGAAAGAGTTTACATTTTGTTGGCTACGTTTACCGGATCGCTCTTCTATACTTAGTTGAAGTCCGGTGGTTGTTTTATCGAAGCCTTTAAAGTTTGCTAGATAGGGATACATCTTAGCCCCCATCATTCCAGCGCTATTACTCTTTCTTCTCGATTTAGCGTCTAATGATTGGCAAGTACAAATAATCAGCCAAAAAACTATCAATTTCAACATTTCTTGTTATTTCGGTCAAAATTGGAGAAGCATTTATGTGGAGGTGTGTTTTTCAGTTTAACAAGGCAGTCTAAAGAAAAAGTTTTTAGGATATAATCGTGAAGTCAATTATGTTTTCACGTTCTATTGTAGACCATTTGCGCATCCTTTTAACTGGGGCATACATTGCTTCAATGATAATCTGTGGATTGGTTTTTTATTTAGTTTATCAAGCAGATAAACTATCAAGTTGGAAAAAATGTGTCAGATCACAATCGATGTTTCTACAGGAATTAGAAGACTTCGTAAACCAAAGAAGGCAAAGTTTACAGCTAGATTTGCAGAAAATTTTTGAAAATCAACAGCAAAATGCTTGGCATAAATCCATACGAGAGCTTTTTCAAAAGCGTTGTAATAAAAAACTTTGGGAAGAATATAGAAACTCAGAATTGGTCAGGATCAGGCAAAGTGACACCAAAAATAGATCAATACAACTTAACAATACTTTTTTAACGCGTTTAGATCTTACAGAATATCTTAAGAAAAATGCTCCTAATATATCTTTTGAATTAAGGTTTTTGAAAGATAACAGTATTTTTAGTGGTGGTTATAATTCCTCAGAGTCCCTAAGAGATATGGATTGGACATTTGTAAGAGTTTATTCTCCTACATCGCAAAAATTTATCAAACCATCTAATATTCCCGAACAAATTCGACAAGCATTAGGAAAAACGAGACGATTTGATCGTCAACCTTTGTTGTTTGAAACAAGGAAGACTAAAGGTGAAAAATCAATTATTTATTGGATATCTAGCTATTATTCCGAAATTTTGGGGGCCAGTAGGATTAGCTTTATAGAAAAACGTTCAAATTATATGAAAAGTTTTCTTCAGGTATGGCAGTTTCCGTTATTATTTTTCTGTCTAACCTTATTTATTTTTCTGCGAATACGAAGAAAATTCTTAGATAACTTAAAGTCCAAAATAAATGATTGCTTCGGCTATTTGGTGAATGACAAAAAGAATGAGTTATCTCCCATAACTTCCGTAGAAGATGAGATTTCCTGGTTACAGTCAAGAATGTATGCCTTTGATAAGAGGATTAAAGAAAAGTGGTCATTGATAAAATTAAGTCTTGGCTTGCAAACTATATTGAATAAATCTGAAAAAAACTTAGATTATTACTTAGAGGAAGCTGACTATTTTCTCAGAGATTTAGATGAAAAATATAGGGTTCATTATTTAGATGAAACGCCGGTAGATCAATTAAATAAAGTTATAGAGATTCCGTTAAATACTCAACAGCAAGAGTTTTTAGTTGAACGTTTAAATCGTAGACCAAGACTTTATCTTTTTTTTCCAAGACTTGAGAACTTAGACGCAGATATTATCGCAATTATTCAAAAACAATTTACGCAGATGATTGAAAAAGCAAGACTCGAAGCTGAAAGAGCTACCACGACAGCTTTAAAAAGTGATTTGCAGTTAGCTAGTCGTATACAGAGTGTTTTGATGCCCCAGGGTTTGGTTGATTGCGGTGATAGCTGGGAATGTGCATTTTCGTCTGAAGCATCCCAAGGAATCACAGGAGAGTTTTTAGATGTTGTGAATTCGAAAGGATCGTTAAGATTTTACTTAGTTGACCTTTATGATTCAGGGATAAAAGCAAGTGTAATGGCCATGGTTTACAAATCTTTTCTAGATTTTATGATGGCTGATAAAGATCATCCAGAACATGTTTTAGAGGATCTTCAACGATTCTTGGTAGAGAAATCTTATGATGACGCTCTGGCTAATATATTCATAGGATTTATGGATATTGTCAGCGGTAAGTTAGATTACGTATGTGCTGGAGTTGGAATGGGTTTTCATATTGTTAATAACTCATATGAAAGGCTTTCAGCGGACTATCCTCCAGTAGGTTATGAAATACAGAAAAGTATTAAAGCGAACTCTATTCACATAGAACAGAATCAAATTCTTTATATTGTTTCAGCAGAGGCAGAGTTACAAACGTTGACTCAACAGAGTTCTATACATTTCTCTGAAATTATGAGTATTATTCAAAAAAATGATCAACTATCACTGGTAGATATTGTTTCTCAGATAGACAATCGCATCAAAACAGTCTCAAGATTCTCGCAAGAAAGTTCTCATCTCACACAATTGGTGTTTAGGCGATGTTGAAGGTAAAAAAAAGTGGGCTTAGAAAAAAAGTTTTTATAAGCGTTGTCGCTTGCATTTTAGGACCCTATTTACTTGTAGCTGTACTTACGAGTATGTATTTTCAGCATAGATCTTCAATTTTATTGCAAGACTATTTTCATCATCAGCCAGCAAACGTACTATTTGCTGAAAAAGAGACTATCGATAATCTGAAGACTAAATTATCTTTGAAGCCCCTTTTTAATATCGTTGCAAATTGTAGCTCTTCTGAAGATTGCAATAATAAACTGGGGTTGGCCATAGCTCAGGACCAACGATTATCTTCCGTTTTATCTATTTTTGAAAATGAAAGTTATCTTTTTGAAGCAGATTTAAAGGGTAATCCCAATTGGCTACTGACTGGTCAAACAGAAAAAACATCGGTAATTCAAAATTGGGCTACAAAAAACTGGAGTAATCTAGAAAAGCCTTTATCTAAAACCTTTTATTTTGAGAACGGCAAGTCTTATTTTTTAATCAAATTTTTACCCATAAGACTCAATAAATTCGAGAAAAAATATAGAGTGTTTATTTTGTCTTTTGATTTGCTGAAGTCACTGCGTACGACAGTCTTAAAACCGAATCTATTGTTGTTGCGATATGCCAATGTTGAAGGTCGTAATTTTAGAACAGATATGAAGTCTTGGGAGCTATTAGATCAAAATTTTGAAACTCTAGAAAAAGTTCATCCAAACCTTATTTACGGTGTAATCCAAAATCACCTACAAAATGAGCGCCAGCTAATGTTGAAATCCCAGAATAAGGATAAAAAAATTCATTACAGCTGGGCCTATAGAAGTAATATTATCCCTAATGCTTATTATTTTTCTATCGAATCAGAATCATTAATAAGAAGACCACTGAAGAGTTTCATTCTTCTAGTTACAACAGTTTTAACATTGCTATTAGCATATTTAATAACGGTTGCCTACTATTTTGTATCGAGGGTAACTCAACCTGTTATAAGTCTTTCATTGGCAGTAGATAAGTATTCAAATAATCTAAAAAATTTGGAAAAAGATTTACTACCAGAAGTGGAAACTTCTGGATATATCGAAGTCGAAATTTTAAAGAGGCAATTTGGAAATACTATTGAACGATTAAATAAACAATTTCATTTAATGGAACGTTTGATACAAACTTGGGATTTGATAGCTAAATATCCATCTAAAAAGAGTTTTAATGAATATATGAATTCACTATATTTAGATGAATTCAATATTAATTTCAAAGATTTTGATGCAATTCAAAATAGAATTCAATTTGAAAGTGGCTTAGTTAATCTAAGTGCTGATGAAAACATGTGGGATTCCGTATTCAAGCACAAGTCGTTTGAGTTTGACGGTGAAATGCAGGCGCAGGTTTTTCATGAACAAGTTCAATATTTTTATAAAAGTCGCGAATTAGAGTTAGAGTTTCGGCGCAATATTTCTCAGAGAAGAGAATTTGAAATTGCGGAAAGCATTATTACGCCTCTTCAAGATATTCATTTGTCAGATCAAATTCGGTGGAGTCATTGTTATTTACCTGCACGCTATCTTGGAGGTGATTTTATTGAAGCATTTGAAGGGGAAAAAGCTTTAGATATGATGATAGGAGATGTATCAGGCAAGGGTTTAGGTTCTGCTCTAGTTTCCGCGAGAATGAAAGTAGGTTTTCAGGTTTTATCCAGTTCAAACAATACGCTGGAACAAAACATAACTCACCTAAATACGCTACTCTGCATGGGAGCTACACCAGGGGTGTTTTGTACAATGTTTATTGCGAGATATTACCCTTTAAAGCATCAATTAGATTTTGTTTCAGGAGGCCATAACAAGATGTTATTAATAAGCCCTGAAGGAGAGAAAACTTGGCTAAGTGCAGAAGGATTACCCCTAGGAATTTTCGAAGATATTGAATACAGATGTAATACTTGCTCCGTAAAGACAGGTAGTCTTCTTTTACTCTACACCGATGGTTGTACTGAAGCTCATAATACAAAATTTGAACTATATGGAGAAAACAGGTTAATCGAATATCTAGATAAGAGTCATAAAAAAGATGTCAAAACAATAAAAGATGGTTTGGTAAAAGAACTACAAGATTTTTCTGTTGGGCAAGAACAAAGTGATGATATTACATTTTTAATGGTTCGTTTGACATAATTGCAAATAAAGCCACACTACTTTGACAGTTTGACTAAATTTGTCTAAACTTGTGTATATACGATTGTTCAAGGTTGAGCAGTTTAAAGGAAATATATAAGTTGCCATGGAGGGCTGTGCAAAAGGAGTTGCATGATGGTGCGTCCAATCTCAGGCGTCAACATCAGTACCCTTGGTTTGCAAAAAACCAACAGTCTGATGCAGGACACTATATCCAAAATTTCTTCTGGTTCTCGTATTCCGTTTGCTTCTGCAGATGCAGCCGGTCTGGCGATAAGTGAAAAGCTAAGGGGGCAAATTAGGGGCTTTAATAGGGCATCTGCCAATATTCAAGATGGTATTAGTTTACTAAATACAGCGGAAGGCGGTCTATCTAATATTTCTGATGATTTATTGAGACTGCGTGAACTAACAGTACAAGCCGGTAATGGTGCACTCAATGATGAGGATAGAGAAGCTCTTGAGCAAGAGGCTCGGTCTATCCTTGAGGGCATAGATGATACGGCAAATCGAACAGAATTTAATAACAAAAACTTACTTGATGGCTCTACTTCCGGTAGGGTCAGTTCGGCGCAAAATGATGTTAAATCTTACGTGACTGGTCCTTTGCTACAGAGTGGAAGTTTTAGTGGAAGTCTATCGAGTTCATTAGATGCTGATGGGAATCGTGTGGTTGAATTGACTCTTTCAGGAAATGGGTCTTCGCGCACCGTTCAACTTGATGAAAATTTCAGGGCAAATGATGCTTTGCCTGGATTGGATTTGCAATTAGACGAAGTAACTGCTGCGGAAGTGACAGGCGCTAAAATGAGAACAGAGGATGTTGTCTCGACCTCTACTTCTACACAAATAACACTTACTGATCAGGCTGGGGATACTGCTACAATCAACTTTTCAGCTGGGAACAATACCTTGTCTGATATGGTCGAGCAATTAAATACGGATTTGCAAGCTAACAATGTAGATGTCACTGCAGTTGTAGAAGACGGAAATTTGCGGTTTGAAGGAAATAATTCTGGAGAAAGTTTTACTATTTCGGGAACAAGTGCCGAATTAACACAGACTTTGGGAGTTATAGATGGTTCGATCAATCCAGCAACTCCAGATGAGAACGCTGAATTTGAAGGTCAGACTGAAGAAACTGCTATTAGTCAGGGTGTTGAGTTTCAAAGTCAAATAAGTTTCGAGGTTTCTGATGCGACTGGTGCCGCCACTCAAATTGATATTGGTGGGGCAGGGGTAGTACTTACTGAGTCTGAGATTGAGGCAGCAATCAACCAACAGCTAGTTGAAGGTGGTCAGAATATTCAGGCTTCCATTGATAATGGCGAATTAGTTTTAGAATCTGGAGATGTGGGAGATAATTCATCTATTTCAGTTACCGATGTCTCATCGGGTGTTGATGATTTGTCATCAGCTTTGGGATTAAGTGATCAGTCTATACAAGGAACTGGTTCCTCGAATTTCACGATCAATGTTTCCGCACAAAGTTTAAACTTTCAAACGGGTTCTAACCAAGGGCAGGCGAATAGCTTTTCTTTCGGTGATTATTCAAGTGATTCTTTGGATTTGGCGGATTTCAGTTTAAATGATGCTGAATCAAGGGATAGTTTTTTAGCAAGAATTGATGCTGCTATTGAAAGGACCTCTGAGGCTAGGTCTTCCATCGGAGCTCAAAGTAATAGATTTCAATCACAGTTTAATTCAGTACAAAACTCAATTCAAAATCAAACTGCTTCAGAATCATTAATAAGAGACGCTGACTTAGCTCAACAAGCAATACAGCTTACGCGTGATCAATCACTTATTAATACCGCTCTTTTTGCACAAGCGCAGACAATAGATTTGAACCGTAATTTTTTAGGTAGTTTAATCGATTAGTTTGCTGATTTAATTATGATCAAATAATGTATGATTTAAGCAATATATTCCATTGAGCCAAGTATGAAATTATGAAATGGGTTTTCTTATTCTTCATAGTTTCTCATCTGGTAGCGAGTGACAATATAGAGTTTCTGACTATGAAGTTTACATCAAGGGCTTCATATCAGATAGAGCAGACTCCCTATAAGAAAATTGCTTTTACAGGCATTAATGGAGATCAACTGGGAAAAATTGATCAGTGGATTCTGCAAAAGTTGTCAACGATATCTGATCTTGAATTAATTCGTCCAAATAAATCTAATCCTGCGGTTAATGTCCTATTAAATATTCAAGGACATACTTCAAACGGCTTGAAAAAAATCAAAAAACTACTGGGAGTGCAGGCTTTATTGCAAGGCGCAATAGAAATGTATCTTCGTAAAAACCTAGAAGTAGACTTTGAGCTATATTTGTATGATTTAGATACTGGAGTACAAGTACACGCTATTAGTCAAAATTGGACTATCCCTTTTAAATCAGCATCTCGTCAGGTATTGTACGAGAGAGCAGTTACTAAAATTTTGGAGGAAATTAATCAGGAATGGTTTAGCTACCCTAAAATAGAACAAGTCCCATGGTTTAGTGATGCTCATGATAATGCAAGTAAAGTCATTCAATTATCGAAAGCTAACTACATTAACGAAGCATTAAATCTAATGGAAAATGAGAAGCGAAAAACTGAGCGAAATCTTTTCAAGAATAGGCAAAAAAGTCATATTAGAGCCAAGTATCAATTGATACTTTATCACTTTGGCTTGTTATACGAACTCAATAAGCGTTTCAAGTTGGCTCGTCAGTTCTATGAGTTGGCTATCAGACATGGGGAGCATTCTAAACTCAATGTTTTTTGGCAGGCTAAGCGAAGAGTTCAACGTCGTTGGTAGCTGGATACTAATATGAAGTTAATAATTTTTTTTATAGTTAATATATGTTTTGCTACAGACGCACACTTGGTTCTGAAAACTAAACTTCGTCAGTTTACTTATGAGGCTTACGGAAAGTTAAAACCCCAGCAAATGAGTAAAGTAGCAAGTAAGGTTCATGGTCAAGTAATTAATCGCTATGTGAAGATTGGTCAATTGATAACTAAAGGTCAAACTTTATTTCAATTAGACCCCGGGACTCTCCCACTAGAAATTCGCCAAATAGAGTTTGAAATTGAAAAACAACAACTACAACTTGCTCATCATCAAGGCAGATATAATAGACGTACTAAAAATCCTGATGCTTACACTGAAGAAGGATTAGAATTAGAAAAACTACAACTTGATAAAATTAAACTTGAAATTAAAAAGCTGAATACCCAGAAATCTATACATCAGTTAAGGTTAGACTATAAAACAATTAAGGCCCCATTTGACGGCGTTATAACAGAATTACTTAAAGAGATTGGTGACTGGGTAATGCTCGGGGGTAGCACATTAACAATGCAATCTTTTAATGTGTGGAGATTAGAAACAGAAGTTCCTTGGGATGTTTATTCTCAGGTTCAAATAGGAGATGTAGTAATAGTTAGAAAGGCGGGCATAAAACACAAAGTTGAGGTTATGGCTAAGATTCCCGTTTATAATCCTAAAACAGGCCAATTCCGTTTAGAGTTAGATTTTACAAGTGAAAAGTGGAAACCTAGTAAATTTGAAATAGTTCCGCTGATATTTTCTATTAAAAAAAGTCAATTAGAAATACCTATGAGGTTTGTAAAAAAAGAATTGGGAACTTATCAGGTGAAAACAGTTGAACCTGAGGGTTCGCGTTGGTTATCTGTTGAGGGTGTTTCGCAAGATGGTTTCTTTTATCCAATCAACTTAGACCTAGAAAACCTGACATTACAGAGTCTTTTTTAGAAATTAATAATGTTAATAGAAACTTTTGTAAAACGTCCTGTTCTAACGAATCTTCTCTTTATTTTACTTTTAACGGCAGGATTTCTATCTATGAGAAACTTGCCTATGGAAGCTTTTCCAGAAATGAACTTTGGAACTGTCATGGTTACTACAGTTTGGCCTGGGGCAACACCTGAAGATGTGCAAAGTCAGGTGACGATACCAATCGAACAGAGAGTTGGCGAAGTAGAACACATTCTTCATATGAACTCTATTTCTAGTCAGGGTTTATCTCAGATTAGAATAAAATTTGAAGAAACTCTTAAAGATGATGATTACAAATCTTTATACACCGATGTTCAAAATAAAATTCAAGAGGTTAGAAAATTACCAAAGAATGCGGAAAAACCCGTTGCTATTCTAGTAACAACTCAAGATTGGAGACCTACACTTTCAATTGCGCTTAGCGGTGGGTCCGATGAACGAGTATTAAAGCGCACAGCTCACTGGCTCAAGGAAGAATTAAATACCATTGATGGTGTGGAACGAGTTAAGGAAGCCGGAATTAGAAATGGTGAATTAATTGTATCTTTAGATCAAATAGCAATGCAGAAAGCTGCTATTGGATTAGATGAAATTTTGTCGGTAGTCCAATCAAGCTCGTTGAATATAAGTGCAGGGATTTTAAGGTCTAACGATGGAACAGGTGTACTAGTTAGAACTAGAGGGGAATACTCCAATCCAGATGAATTACGTAATTTAATAATCAGAACAGGAGATGGTATATCTACATTAAGATTACGTGATATTGGAGATGTGAAATTTGGTTTCGAACCGGCCGTTGGATACCGTAAGCAATGGGGTGAATTAGCTATAGTATTAAATGTTAAAAAAGCAAAATATGTAAACACCTTAGAGCTAGTTCCAACTGTGCGTGAACGAGTTGCAAAATTTCAACAGAAAATTAATAAAGATATACGCATTGGTTTTTTTAATGATAGCTCTGAAGACATTAATCGTAGGCTTAACGTTTTGCAGTCTAACCTTAGCTTAGGAATTGTTTTAGTCTTCTTAATCTTGTGGGTTTTCATAGGTTTAAAAAATGCGCTTCTGGCAATTATTGGAATTCCTTTTAGTTTTTTAACTGGCTTCACGTTTATGGAGTGGTATGGAATTTCAATAAATGAAGTATCAATATTCTCTTTAGTAATAGTTTCAGGAATGGTTGTAGATGATGCAATTGTAATTCTTGAAAATATTGTTCGTCATTATGAAATGGGAAAGTCATTACAAGCGGCTTCAATAGAAGGAAGTAAAGAAGTTTTTTATCCAGTAGTGGCATCAACAATGACTACTATCTGTGCTTTTTTACCTATGGTAATTATGACTGGA
>CAZYUV010000038.1:0-17747 GCA_964650625.1 uncultured bacterium | reverse complement strand
TCTTGGAACTTTTATGCAAGGACGAGAAGGGATCGCAGTGGCAGGTTGTCACGGGAAGACAAGTACAACGTCCCTTGTTTCGAGTATATTGACCGTGGCCGGACTTGATCCAACTACCGTTGTAGGTGGAGAAGCCTCTCATGTGGGGGGTAATGCAAAATTCGGTCAAGGCAAGTATTTAGTGGCGGAAGCAGATGAGAGCGACGGTAGTTTTTTATACCTGCCAAGTAAATACTCCATTATCACCAATGTTGATAACGATCATTTGGATCATTACGGGTCTTTTAAAAGTATTCTGCAGCACTTTCTTAAGTTTGCTCACCAAACAGAGAAAAAAGTGATTCTTTGTGCGGAGGATAAGCATTTGGTGAACATAGCGAAGCAATTAGGAGATAAAGCAATAAGCTACGGTTTCTGTGAGGATTTTGATTATTCTGCTGTGGACTTGCATGAGGGTTCCGATGGGACTCGTTTAACGGTTCTTAAGAAGGGACAGTTTTTTTGTAACTTACATCTTCCATTACCGGGTAAGCACGTGGTTTTGAACTCTCTGGCGTCATTGGCACTTTGTGATTCACTTGGCATAGATAAGGAGCATTTGGTGAAAGGTTTGGAATCTTTTCAGGGGGTTCAAAGACGATTTGAGAAAGTTGCTAACTATAAAGGTGTCGAAATTTATGATGACTATGCGCATCATCCTTCGGAAGTACTTGCAACTTTGCAGGCTGCGCAACAGCTAATGAGCGATAAAAAAGGCAAGCTAGTTGTCTGTTTTCAGCCGCATAGATATTCTCGATTACAGCATCTTATGGATGAATTCGCTGCAAGTTTTGATAATGCAGATTTTCTATATTTAATGCCAGTTTATGCAGCAGGTGAAGCACCTATTGCTGGGGTTGATCATTGGGGTTTGTACAGAAATTTAAATCTTGGTGCCGGTAAAGTGAGTGTACTAGAGTCTGCCTCTATTGAAGAATGTCGGGAGCTTATACTGGCTGAGCTTAAACCTGGTGATGTTTTATTGACTATGGGAGCTGGTGATATCACTCGAATGGGGAGAGAAATTGTCGCTGACAATTAAAAGAAATTTTCTGATTTACTGCTTTCTATCGGCTTTTTCTTTTTCGATAGTTGGGGTTGTATATTCCGAAAACTTCATAGAAGGGGCTTTGCGGCATTCTCATAAAAGTCTCGATTTCCAGAGGATTTACATAAAGCGAGCGCTTAGGGATGTTCGAAGAACTTATTTGAGCTGGATTCAGACAGCCAGTGAGGCTCAAATTAAAGAGCATCTTGCAGTCAGTCATTTCGGAAGCAAACTTTACGATTCTTTACAAAATTACATTCGTGTGAGCTCACTGTTACCTACCTCCACATGGGTGAGAGATAGTTTTTACAGTATAGTTTATTTTGAGTTAATGAAAATTGAGTCTTTCATAAATCGATACTACTCCAGTAAAGAGTATAATCATGATACTGCGGTGATGTCGTTAGTCTATGTAGAGGAATATCAGGATGCAGTTGCTCGACGAGCTATGGGTAAAATAAACTCCGATGAATTTAAAAAAATAGAAAGGGCCATAGGTCGCAAATTGAAAAAGGCTAATTTGTCTGATAAGACTAAAGAGGCAGTACGAGTATTTTTGTTCCTGCAATTTCAATCTTTAGGTGTTAACTGATGAATAAGAATCAATCTGAATTACAAAATATTTTTCAGGAGAACGTTCCTCTCAGACGGTACTCATCCTATAAGATCGGCGGTAATGCAAGATTTTTCGTGGATGCGACCATGAGTGAGCATATCCAATTGGCTTTTGAGAAATCTCGAAGAAGTGGTCTACCACTTATGCTTTTGGGGAATGGAAGTAATCTTTTATTGGCTGATGACGATTTAGAGGCCTTAGTTTTGAGAGTTTCCTCTAATTTTGGAGACTTGATAATTAAGGATGATTTGCTTATTGCGCCGGCGGGCGTGAAACTTTTGAAGCTCGTCAAAGTAGCCCGAGAGTATGAGGCGAATTCATTAGATTTTTTGGCTTACATTCCTGGGCATGTGGGTGGCTCTGTGGTTAATAATGCTGGAGCTTTCGGCTCGAATTTAGATGAACATCTTCACTGGGTTGAAGGATATACCTTGGACGGTTGTTTTAAGCGATTGGCTAGAAATGAAATTGATTTTAGCTACAGACATTGTGGCTTAAGAGGAAAATTTATTGTAACAAGGGCTGCTTTTCGATTAGGTCATCAACCTGAAGATTGTTTTCAGGAGTGGGGTGAATATCGAAAAAAGACACAACCTACACGGTATCCCAGTTCCGGCTGTGTTTTTAAGAACCCTGAGCAAAAATCAGCGGGTCAATTAATCGATCAAAGCGGCTGTAAAGGTCTCACTGTAGGGGATGCACAAGTTTCGACTCTTCATGCAAATTTTATCGTAAATTTAGGTAAAGCTGACTCTCAATCTGTTCAAGATTTGATCAAAGTTATAAGGGAAAAGGTGTATTCTAACTCTGGAATAGAGCTGGAGCGTGAGTTGCAGTTCTATCACGAGGCTTTTCTAAATGTTGCTTAGAAACTTGTCTAGAGTTTCTGGAGTTCCTGATTTAGAATGTCTTTATTTCTTAAATGTGCAGGTTTTAGAGTATGTCGGGCCAAATGAAATATCGATTCAAGCGTAATCAGTATTTTCCTTCTGAGGCCGCGGTAAAAAAACCGCTACCTTGGGGGAAGTTAATTACTAGTCTTTTGGTTGGGCTATGTTTCATAGAAACGTATGTTTTAGTATTCCACTCCTCTTTTTTCTCGCTTGAAGAAATTGTTGTAAGAGGGAATCGGTCGTTAAGTGCTGGAGAAGTAGTAGAACTGAGTCAAATCAATACTGGAGCTAGGATGTTTCAATTAAGTTTTGCATCCATTAAGACGCAATTGACTTCAGACCCTCGGATTAAGTCTGCAGACTTGGTGCAACTGGCGCCTAGAAGACTTCAAATTCAGGTGTCTGAAGAAGAAGTGCAAACTTATTTTTGGAGTAACTCTTCTCTGTTGGGAATGAATTCGGAAGGTAAATTTTTTCCTGTTCAAAAACCAGCGAAAGTTCCAAGGATTCATCTGGATTTAACGGAAAAGGAATGGGGAGTGTCTCAACTGAATCCGGAGAGGTATGATGCTTTGCTGCGCTGGATAAAGGTTTTAACTCAATCAAAATTGCACAAATTTCAAGAATTTAGAATGGAATCGGGAAATCGTTTAGTGTTAGTCTATCAGGGCGTTAGGATTTATATGCGGTCTCCTTCAGAGTTTCAACGCCATGAAGAAAGGACTCTGGCGGTGTTTTCACATGTACAAAAGTCAGGTAAAAGGCTAGATTATATTGATCTTCGCTTTGAAGATATGGTAGTTAAGATAGTTTAATTCTTGGCTGTCAGTTTTTTTAACTGGAAAGCTAACCTAAATAAGATACATTTTTCAATGAATAGTACGGTAGTAGGACTCGATATTGGGACCACCAAGGTAACTGCGGTGGTCGGAGAGATGATTGATGAGCATCATACTCGCGTTATAGGCGTGGGGATAACCCCATCCCAGGGAATGGAGAAGGGGCTCGTAGTTAACGTGGAGCAAACCACTCGCTGCATTCAGCAGGCTATAGATGAGGCTCAGAGGATGGCAGACTTGGCCATTGGGTATGTTTACATAGGTATAGCAGGTGGTCATATTCAGTCAAGCAATCAGATTGCAAGAATAGATCTTAACGGTGCGACCTGTATAACTCGTCATGATGTGGAGCGCTTGATTGAAGAGGCCAAAGGATTTTATCTTCCCGGCGACAAAGAAATAATTCACGCCATCCCTCGTGAATTTAGTTTGGACTCTGAGCCGGAGATTCGAGACCCTGTCGGAATGGTTGGAAGTACACTAGAGGGTTCCGTCCATGTTGTGACGGGTGCGGTTAGTGCCATTCGCAACATGGTGCAGTGCGCGCACAACGTTAATCTGGATGTGGCAGATGTTATTTTGCAGCCGCTTGCTTCTGCTGAAGCTGTTCTGACAGATGATGAGAGAAAAATGGGAGTAATTCTGGTGGATATCGGTGGAGGTACTACCGATTTGGCTATCTTTCAAAAGGGTAAGTTGACTCACAGTGCGGTAATCCCCGTCGGTGGGGGTCATTTTACCAATGACTTGGCTCATTATCTTAAATGTCCTTATTCAGAGGCTGAAAAATTGAAAATTCGCTACGGTAGTGTGCTTGAGGATTTGGTGGATTCAGAATTGAAGATCGAGGTTGATACTCTTGGCGGCGAAGGTCGCCGAACGGTTCCACTTGGAACCATTGTTGAAGTGTTGAATTATCGAGGAGATGAGTTGGTGGAATTATGCCTTGCTGAGGTTAGAGAGCATGTGCCTAATTTGAATAGCTTTGCAGCCGGCATTGTTGTTACAGGTGGCGGCGCCCAAATCCGTGGTATTGACGGTATTTTTCAGTCTCATTCTAATCTTGGTGTTAGGTTAGGTAAAATACGCAATGTCACAGGGCTAGTTGAAAAAGTAAGTAGTCCAATTTTCGCAACGGCAGTTGGATTGATTTTCTACGGTTATAAAAACCATGAGCTTGTCCTTCAGGAATACCATGAGGAAGGTGTCATGGAGAGGCTTGTGGCTGTAGTTAAATCTTGGTTCCTCTGAACGCTCGTTAGGCTGAATTTAGTGTTTTTTCATTGAGCTGGTTTATTCCTGTGTTATTATCCGTGAACTTTTTTTAAGCGAGTCCGGGCAATCAAGGAGAGGGCACCATGTTTGAATTTGAAGCAGTGGAAAGATCAGCAGATATTAAGGTAGTTGGAGTCGGTGGCGGTGGAGGTAATGCCGTTAATCGAATGATCACCAGTGAAATGGGTGGGGTAGACTTCATCACTGCTAATACTGATGCTCAGGCTCTAGTTTTGTCTGAGGCGCGCATCAAGCTACAAATAGGCGATAAGTTGACCAAGGGTTTAGGTGCGGGAGCCAATTTTGAAATTGGTAAAAAAGCTGCAGAAGAAGACCAGGAAAAAATAGCAGCCTCCATAGAGGGTGCCGATATGATTTTCATTACAGCTGGAATGGGTGGTGGTACCGGAACGGGTGCAGCTCCAGTGATTGCTCAATTTGCTAAAGAGAAGGGTGTTCTAACTGTTGCCGTTGTAACGCGTCCATTTAGTTTTGAGGGCCGTAAGCGAAGCCAAATAGCCGAAGTAGGTTTAAAGAATCTACGAGAGTCAGTAGATTCACTCATAGTTATTCCTAATGACAGACTTTTACAAATCGCTGACACTAATACTTCAATGATGGAGGCTTTCGGTTTAGCGGACAATATTTTGCGTCAAGGTGTTCAGGGTATCACCGACTTGATTACGTTGCCTGGAATGATTAATTGTGACTTTGCTGACGTTAAGACCATCATGCAAGATTCAGGTCGTGCAATCATGGGAATAGGTTTTGCTGAGGGTGAAGGTAGAGCTGAGAAAGCTGCTCAGATGGCAATCGATAGTCCTCTTTTAGAGTCAAGCATTGATGGTGCGCGTTCGGTTCTTCTGAATATTTGTGGTTCTGGTAATTTAGGTATGCTGGAAGTTAATCAAGCGGCGCAGATAATTCAAAATGCAGTTCATGAAGAAGCTGAAATAATATTTGGTTCTACGATAGACGAGCAGATTGGTGAAGGTATGAGAATTACAGTCATTGCCACTCGTTTTGAGGAAGAGGCTAGGCCTCAGGCGATTCAGATGGCAAATAACATGAGCAAGATAAGCTCTGTGCCGGTGCAGCCAGTTCAGCAAGTTGTTCAGCAGGTTGCTCCTAAGGAACAGGAAATGAAAGTTGCGAGTAAGAATGATGACTTAGATGTCCCGTCTTTTTTGCGAAAAAAATAATTTTTTCTAACTTTGGAAGCCTCTCCCTTATTTCAAGTGAGAGGCTTTTTTGTTGCTAAAGTCACTCTGTTTCATACAGTTCAGGCATTAGCTGAGCGAATTCAATTTTAGATGCAGTTTGAATTAGGAAGGAGCCATACAAGATGTATGGTGGGTCACGGCGAAAAAATCGAATTTCTAAATGTTCTTCATTTAGAATCGAAATCTCTCGCTCATGAAAATAGGTTCCATTCGGATCTTGGTACCAGTCTAATCCTTTTGTTACTTTGTCTTTCTTGGGTGGATCTGATTCAAGTTCGTAATACTCTACAAAAAAAGATAAGTGATCTCGTGTGCCAGCAAGAAGAAGATTACGTTTGACTCCTTCAATTGGTATGCTTCGAGGGAATTTCTCGGCTCTATGAACTTTTGTTCCTACTCGACTTTCACGTACTTCGTATTTATCGAAGAAAAGATCTACTCTTCCGCTAGTGCATCCTAAAAATAACAACAAAAACGGACAAAAACATTGAAGGAATGTATCTCGAGGTCGATTCATAGTTTTAGATACCTAGTGTTGGAGATTATATGAACATTAAAAAACTTTTTCAAACTTGGAAGTATGCGGAATCTCGGATAACTAAGCTTGAAAGAGAAGTTGAAATTCTTCAAGATCAGAATAGGCGACTGCATTTCAGTTTAGAAATTCTTTTGGCCAGAGCAGTATCGGAAAGGCGCGATTTAACTCAAAATCAGTGCGCTGACGAGCAAAATCAAGTCGCCTGATAGTTTATTTGGGCCCTCTTGAACTAAAAATTAGTTGAAACATTTCCTTCCGAGGATCGTAGTGGTTTGTGATATTCAATCAAGATCGCTATGAAACCTGAAAAAGTAGAAGAATTAATTCAAAACCATCTAGATATGTCTCTTTCTAGTGAGCAAAAGTCTCAACTGGAAAAGTATCTGGATATCCATACTGAAGCTCGCGTAGATTTGGAGCGATACAAGGAAATTCTGCGTTTACTGGATATTGAAGAAGAAGTTGATCCACCCGTTAATTTCACTGATAGTGTTATGGCTAAATTGCCAGATATCAGATTTCAGAAGTCAGTCCAAGGTGGCTATGGAAGTATTTTTGAGAACCTAAGTCCGGTTGTAGGTACTCTCGGATTAGCGTTGGCTGCTATATTTCTTTTCGCGGTTATGAAAATGGATTCTCCATTTTTCAAGGCAGATGATGTATACAGGCCACAGAGTCAGCCAATGGATATAGTGCAGGGTGATAGCGGTGATAAAAGCTTTCATTCGAATAAAAAAATCAACGATGATCTTCATTATAAGCCTGTGGTGAGTTTACCGGTCAAGATGTCCATCCATGCTCTTGATGGACAGGTTTTTCTGGGTTTTGATCCCAAAAAACTCAAATTTATCAACGCAGGTAGCAGCGAGCCGCTTAAGGCTGGTCATATAATTAGAACAATTGGTAACGCTCGAATCGCCTACGCTAATGATCATACCGAGATAAAGTTGAAGCCAAAGACTGAGATGAAAGTTATAGATCATGAGAATTTTCATCTTAAGCACGGTGACGTGTGGGTCGAAATTCGTAAGAAAGTAGATCATTTTGAGGTTAAAACCGACCATTTAGTGGCGGCAGTGAGGGGTACTCAATTCGCAGTAAAATCCAATACCATTGATTGGAATACTGTCACCACTTCTAGATTGGTGGCGCCAAACTCTTCATCTCAAGTAGAGGTTTTTGAGGGCGAGGTTGAGGTTAGGAATCTTCGAACAGACAGGTTTAAAGAGTCACTTCAAGCGGGTGAAGGGATTATTTTTACCGAGTCAAATTCTACTTTCAAGGCCCGCAGTCTCAATAAGGAAGATTATCAGCACTGGGGCGAGGTTATGCCTAATGAAGACTCTAGTGATTCTGTTATTCTCAATAATGAGACGGGTCCTGCAGGTTCTTTTGATCAAGAAGTTGAGTAGAGTCTAGAGATACCACGTCGAAATCCTAGGTATAGTTTGGTAGAATCGTCATTCTATGAATGAACGAAAGAGAATTGAGATAATTGGAGCTCCGATTGGGATAGCCTCAGGGAGTATCGGTGCGAGTTTGGGTCCAGAAGCGATCCGTTTAGCTGGCTTGCACGAAAATTTACATCGTCTTCATTGGAGCTATACAGATCAAGGAGATCTTCCTGCTTTGGAAGAGCCTTATCCTGGAAAGGAATTTCGTTCTGGGGAGATTCGCTATCTTGAGGAAATTGTTCAGTTCCAGCGACAGGTAAAAGAGCGAGTATTTTCAGCCTATCAATCGGGATCATTGCCCTTGATTCTTGGTGGAGATCATTCTTTGGCGATAGGGAGTCTGGCTGCGACCTGTAATTACTTTTTAGATCAGAGTATTCGACCTGGGGTTATATGGTTTGATGCCCATGCGGATTTAAATACAGAAGAGACTAGTCCCAGTGGTAATATCCATGGAATGCCTCTAGCTGTTGCTTTAGGTAGAGGTAATTCTCAACTCTGTGAACTTTTTGACAAAGGTTTTTTGAGTCCCGGAAGGACTGTAATTATAGGTGTACGCAGCGTTGATATAGAAGAGGCTGAAATTATTCGAGATCTTGGTGTGAGAATATTTACGATGAAAGATATAGATGAAATGGGCGCTGCTAATTGTTATCGTAGAGCTCTTAGGATTGTTTCTCCTAAAGGTGAGCCGGTTCACGTAAGCTTTGATGTTGACGGGGTGGACGAGAAGTATGTGCCTGGTACTGGAACTCCTGTGTCGGGGGGTACTACGATTAGGGAGGCTCATTTACTTCTTGAAATGATCGCGGAGTCGGGAACTCTAGCGGCAATGGATATTGTTGAGGTTAATCCACTGCTAGACTATAGAAACTCCACCGCAAAGTTAGCATTAGAATTAATCCAATCTGCATTAGGGAAGGTGATCTACTAGTGTATTATTTGATTGCCTTGTTTATGTTTTTATTTTTCACTTTGCAATCGTGGTCTGGTTCGCTACTGGGTCATGTGCGTTTAGTTGATGATAACGGGAGACGGCAAAATCCTCAGGTGCTTGCCATAGGTTTTCGCTCTCTGACAGCCAGGGTGGAGAGGCAGCAGAAAATCGAGGCTCATCAATGGTTCATTGATCGTGAGTTTGAGCCATATATTTTGGTTGTTAAACCATTTGATACGGTTGAATTTCATCAAAAGGGTAAGCCTATCAAAGATTTACTCATACTAGGTCGCTCACAAGCATATCGTACTGGCGATAGACAGCGAGTAACGTCCCGTGATTTCTCAAAAAAAGGATACTATCAAATTGAAGAACATTCAGCTCCTGGGGTACTTGGAAGATTGTATGTGGACCAGAATGATTTTTTAATTAGACCAGATAAACGAGGTTTGTTAAGGCTGGAAAATATACCCCACGGTTTATATATTGTTTCAATTTACAATATTATTAATAAGATGCCTTTATCCCTTGAAGTGAAAATATTGGAAGAGAAAACTACAGCATTGAGAATTAATCTTAACCATAAGATCTTACGTCGAGAGAGTTAGTGAATCCAACTGTTTTTTTTTTCAGCTAAGCTTGGGTATAAGCTTCTTTAGTTGGGCTAGAGAGCTTTCAGTTCTAAGTTTGGAGCGAGATGTTTTTCTTTTTGCATTTATTGCTTCTTACCAATGGGTAGCCTTAAACTTTCCACAACATAAAAAATTATCGCGAGAGAGTTTTCCCAGCTTAGCTTTTGGTGTCCTCCTACTCATTCATTGTTCCCACTTGCCGCAATGGATCCATGAGAAAGTGATAGTGTGGCTTCATCAAGATTTCTATTTGATTGAGAACTACTGGAACTTCCCTTGGCTACTGGAATTTCTAGTGCTGTTTTTTTTGTTTATTCCATGGCATAGTTTACTTTTAATTAGTAGAAAACCATTTGCAGATAAGCCCACCAAAAGTCAGCTGTGTTTGTTTGGGGCTTTGTTTATTGGTGCTGGATTAACCCAATCAGAGGTGTTGAAGAATCCAGGTTTTTTGAGTTTATTGACGCTGGGTTGCGGGATTAACTATTTACTGCAGTTTAGGGGTTCAGGATTTCCTCGACACTTTTATAACAGAATCCTTTCTGAATATTGGCTTTTAGTTTTTCTAGCTGCTTTTTGGGTCAGACAGTTCGATGAGGGTTGGTGGATTGTATTAATCATTCTTGTGGTACTAGCAGATGGCGTGCCTGGCTTATTTAAGGCAAACATAAAATCTCATGCTGGGAATCGCGAGGATAGGAGGTCCAAAGGGTGGTTCGAATCGTTGGCCTTCTACTGTTTTTTTGCTCTTGCGTCATTATCATTATTCTTCTGGGAATGGTTCACGCCTTTTGCTTTATTTAGTTTGCTATTCTTAATGTTTATTCCGGCTACTCAGAAACGAGGTACATCCTTGGATTTGCTCTGGTCTCTAGCGTTAATTGCAGTTTTGATTATTTTTGGATATCAGACACTCGCTCAAAGATCATTGGTTTTCTTTTTCGCTCTTTGTGCCAGATTACTGGCAATTTATCTAAGAAACTCAAACTGGAAACGTAGTCTTTTGTGTGTTTTTACCCTTTATTATAGCGTTATGAATCTTGGTCAAAAGCATGCTTATCAGGAAGAGTATGCTCGTTTAGGACCGCGGCTGGAGCGATGGGAGAGGCAAAGCCAGGTAAGTTTTGCTGGCAGATTACTTTATCGAGATGTAGATTTTCATAGAAACAAAGAAGATTTGTCTGCGCAGCATTGGATGCTATTTAATTTTCCATCAAATGAACCCAGAGAGGATTTAGAGAGTTTTGTTTGGCTTGATCGTAGAGACGAGGAAGTTTTAGGTTTTTCTCCAAGTCTTTACCTCCAAGATTTTGCTTCTGAGGCAAGTAAGCAGAAATTACGCCTGCTTTGGCCTCGTAATAGCACTGTAGGTTTCGCATTTAATTTTCATAGCAATTTTTTTGAGAAGGATTATGCAGAATTGCTAGCGGCTTATCTGGATAAGTTAGATTCTATATTATTAGTCTTTACGGCTTCAAATTATTCGAGGAAAAAGTGGCTTCATTATGTGGAGCCGATATTGGATAGATTTCCAACTGCAAAAGTTCAATTCTTGGGATTACGTGTAAGGGTTATCGCAAATGCAAGTTTCTCGGATTCGGAAAGTTCTGGATTAAGTTTAGCCCCCAGTCTCTACCTAAGGAATTTCATCAAATTAACGGAATCTAGAGAATATTTAGATTTTCGTAAAATCCGGCAAAATTTAATTAACGATAGAACTTTGGAATTTCTTGCTACCGACATAGGAAAATCTGATCTGATTAAAGAATGGGTACCTCTACTTTTGCGAAATTTTTCTGCAAAAGCTGCGGAAGCGATTTTGCGTAAATTAGGAGATAAGGATTCTTTGAATTTTGAATATTCTCTTGCTCTAGAGGCTCTTGCAGGTGGGTTGGATAGCCCTGGGCGTCAATTATTTAACGACTGGAGTAATGGTTTGCCGAATCTGAGAGTACTCAAGGGGAGTTTTTTGGAAGGGGTATTTTTTGAACTTTTAATCTTAAACGTGCGCCAATCAACGCCTCGTAGTGCAATGGAGGTTCAACGTGAGGATCTAGATCCATACGTGAAACTGGCTTTATTGATTAAAGAAGGTAATCTATCTGCAGCCCACAAATGGCGTCGCGATATGTTCTTGAAGCCTTCCAATTCCTCAGAGCGTAGGATCTTAGAACTTCTTTACGAGGCTAGAGGGGATCTTACAGCAACGAGATTCTTCAGGCCATAAGTTCACCAGATTTGATCTACGGAAACTTTAGATTTATCTTTCATCCAACGCACAGCTTCTTGGTAGGAGATTTTTTTACTGGAGGCTAATTCCATCAAATAATTATCCATGCTAACAGTGAGTGGTTGGCGAGAGCTTTGGAGAATGTTCTCCAGTTCGTCTAATTTATCTAATGTAATGGTTTCTGTGATTCTTGAATTTGCCAAGAAATACTCCAAAGCGGGAATGTAGCCACCCTCTTGAGAATTGCGCAATAGCCGAGTATTAATACTAGCTTGGAGGGCGGTTTGTACAAGTTTTTCATACATTTTTAGTTGCTCCTGAGGAAGGCTCAAAAGGATTTTTTGCAAAGACTCTTGTGTGCTGGGTGCATTGCATTCCAGAATAACAAGACATTGTGAGGAGGCTAGCTCTAGCAATATTTCTAGTGCTGGATACTGCGGTATTTTTGCGAGATACATAATATCGCAATCCTCAGAAAGGCTGGCTTCAACAGCACTATCGTAGGTTCTCAAGTCCCGACCCACAGATTTATAGCTGAGAATCGATTTATCTGATTGCAGTTGCACGGAAGAGCTGTCTTCGACACATAAAATATGTTTTACATAGCTTCTATTAATGTGAGATAACATGGCGTGAATGAGGCTAGTTTTTCCTGAGGATTTTGTCCCACTAACTATTACTAGGCCGCGTGGCAATTTGCATATATGCGTCAAAAATTCGTTAGGTAATCTCAAGCTTTCAAAACCAGGGATGGATAGTTTACGGGGTTTTAGGTGGGCTTGAACTCCAGAGCCACACCTAGATAGTTGCGCCAGAAATTGGGCATCCTCGTCATAAGGTATTTCGAATTTGCAATAGCCTTGTTCACGAAAAAGTTGAATATCTTCTTCAGGTATAGAATCTGTAAAAAATTCTTGGATATCCTGAGAAGTCAACGTACGCTTTCCACCTCTGCAAAGTACACCATCGATTCTCATAATTGGAGGCTGCTCAGCCTTAAGAATCAATTGAGAAGCTTCTGTATCTATCGTTTCCGAGAGGATATCTCTGAAGAATTGTTGCTTTTCATAGGTAAATTCAGATCGTTGAAAAAAGTTAAAATCTAGGTTGTCCGATGCGGGTTTATAATGATTTGCGAGTGTTTGGTTCTTAGATTCTTTCAATGCTTCAAGGATGTTATGGGGTTTCAAGTCATCATTAGATATAAGCTCCTGAAATGCATGTTGATTGAGCATAGAAAGTTGCTCTAAAATCTCGAAGAATTCACGTTCATTGGTTTCGTTTAGAAATCGCATGATGGTTCTAGCTCCGTAGAGGGGACTTTCTTCAAGCGTTTTTTGAGTCCAATAAAGTACTGATTCGCTGGTGTTTCGCAGTTGCTGTAACAGCGGTATGATTGCATCTGTACCAATTTCGAGTAAGGCTTCATGTGCCTTGGAGCGCACTACCCAGAACTGATTGTTGAATGCTTGAATAAGAAGGTCGATAGCCCGAATTCCACCGATTGATCCTACGGCATCTAGCGCATACAATCTTATTTGTTTGTCATCGTGCAGCATTAATTTTTCTAAGAATGGGATACTGCTACTAAGTTTTAATTTACTAAAAACTCTGCAGATCCAAAAGATTTCCTCAGAGCTTCTTTGGTTAAGATTTTTTCCTAGCACTTGAATGCTTGTTGCTCCCAGATGCACGAGACCGTCCGCGCAATGTTTTCTTATGTACCAGGTCTTATCTTTTAATTGTTCACTCAAGATTTTCGCAGCACTAGCTCCTTTAACTTGTGAAATAAGGCCAATGGCTTGAAAGCGAAAATCGAAATCGGGGCTTTTTATAGCTTCTTCTAGCATGCATAAATGCTTGTCTTCAATGATGTTTTGTAGTATCTCAAAACCCCAGTATCTTAAATTCTTTGAACCTTTGTGCATCACTTCAAGTATTTTCTTTTGTGGAGAATGGGGGTGATTAATTAAAATCTTGGCTGCTTGTGCCCTGAGTGGCCACAGATCTGATTCGAGTGTTTTAATAAGTAATGGAATAGTGCAGGGGCTATTGATTTCTTGAATACCTGTTAGTGCATAGCTTCGTACTTTTTCTTCGTAATTGGCGTTGCTAACTATACCTTCGAAAGTTTCCAGCGCGGCTTCTCCGCTCATATGCCCTAAGATTTTAAATGCCCAATATCTTTGATTGTCACTTCCTTCACGAATGATGTTTTTGAGTGGTCCTACGGCTTTTTGGCGTAAGCTCACGAGTACTTTACTAGATTCATTTCTGATTGACCATAGTGGGTCATTAAGGCATTCAAGGGCAAAATCTATAGAGCTTGGATCAGAGATTTTTGCTAAAGCTTCCAGAATGAAAAGACGTTCTTGAAGGTCCATTTTTTTGTAGATTTTTTGAAGATGGCGGGCACTTTGAATTCCAGCATGAGGTAGTATTTGATATATCCAATAGCGGACATGTGCCGAATTAGAGTTAAGATGTTTTATTAAATGAGGAAAAACTGCTTTTACAGACTGAGTGAGATAATTTGCTACCAGTTTGCGGACCTTCCAAAGTTTATGGTCGAGTAATCCGATAAGGAGTTCTATAACCTCAACATCTAGATATAAAGATTTTAGCTGATTTAACGATTCAGAAATTTCCGATTCGCTCTGAGAGTCAAGTTTTTGGCGAATCTCTTTTAATGTTTCTTTTGAAGTTTTTTTCGATTTCATGTGCATATTATACACATCTAAATAAGAATCTGAGCTGGTTTCGTCGATAATTGAGGAAGCATTTAACAAAGGTAGGAAGCATGTCTCGAATTGTGCCTTTAATATCGTATTTATTGTTTATTACTTGCTCGTGCTCATTTATATATGCAGACAATGGCGGTTCCAAACTAGAGAAGCCTACGCGCCATAATCTCTCTACTGACGACCCTTATGGCGGGGTTCCCTATCAGGAGAGACCTGCTGTAAAAGAAGTCACTCGAGTACTGAGCGTCGATGATCTATTGCGTAGTAATTTACCAACATTTTGGAAAAGCAGGAAGAGTATTTCTGATGCAGCTAATGTGGGAGGTTTATCAGAGAGGCGTTACGAGATTGATATGTTAGAGAAGGATTTACTCGCTCAAATTCAGGGAATTCCAGGTATTCCGGAAATAATTGAGGAGAATCGAAACTTAGAGGCTGAAATACAAAATTTCTTGACTCTTCGAAGGGCTGAATTAAAAGATCTTCACAAGCAAATCAGAATATTGGAAAAAGAGCTTGACTCGGCTAAGCAGGTCAAAGCCCATGATATCAGTGGTTTGCAGGATAGGATTCAAAGTTTATATGATGACATAGATACCCATTTAGAGAGTCCTGAGTCTTCTTATAATGATACTTACATTTTGCAGCGTAAGGAGCGTATTAAAAAGTTGCTAAGAAAAAAGAAGACTTTACGGTCTAATCTACAAAAGCTAAATGACCCTAAAATCAAGCGATTAAGTAATCGCCTAGAATTTTTGCAAGAGCGCCGCAGAGAGCTTCATGAGAAAAGTCGGGATTTGAGCTTCAAGTATGTTGAAAAACGCATGACCATGATAGAAAAGAACAATGCGCGCATTAATTATCTGGTAAATATTAACAGTAATCGCGGAGAAACTAAAAAACTCAAAGCTAAGATGGCTCGAATCAGACAGCTACGCGATTCTTTGGATTCGGAACGTCAAAAGCTAAAATCTACAGAACAGGGTCAGGTTGATTTAGAGACGGAAATACGATTTGAAGAGAAATATTATGATCGGGTGGCCAAGAGAGAATCCGAGATACTCGAGGATATTCGACGTAGTCGTCAAATGATACGGCAAGGATCATCTGACAGATCAAACAATAGGGTAAGCACTGTAAATCGAGGATCTAAGGCGGATGTGTCAACAGACTCGCCCGAGAACAAGGCATCCTCAGGTAAATCTCATGTAATAGTTGTCCCTCTCAAGAAGGGTATGGATCTTTCTTCTGTTGGTAAACTACCAGACGTTTTGAAGGCGAACCCCAAATTTAAGAATGCTAGAGAGGGAACCGTTATTTACATGTCAAATGATTCGAGTGATAATGAATCTGCAAAGGATTTAGTGGCAGATGTTCAGCGAGACCTAGAAGAACAAAATCTTAGATTAAGTAAAGAGTTGGGTGCTTTAAGGGTAAGCCTTGAGGCTCTACATAAGACCATGCAGATGCAACAGCAGCAGACACAGCAGTATTATCCTCTAAGATCACAGCCGTCTCCTCCTGAAAAAAAGATTCCCAGTGTAGTTGAAAAAAATAAGCAAGAGATTAAATCTAAACCTGCAAAACCGGAGGTAGTAGCACCTCAAAAGCAGAAGCCAAAGGGTCTTGAGGCGGCTATTCAATCCGATCTAGAAGATAGTGATGAGATGGGGCTTTAGCTTGATACAAAAGTATCCATGTCAAATAATTGAAGGGTAAGTGAAAACCTTGTATTCATTTGGAACGTAGATTTTAGACTACAATTTGGGTTGATAATTGGTTTCTAAATTACTAAGTTAAGCTTGTGTAACAGGTAAATGCTGGTTTATCTATTCGAGTTATCCTTAAGCCGCATAAATAAAGGTTTTTAGACTATCAAAATTTCCTTGACAATAGTAGGGGTGGTGATTAGTATATGGGGCGTTTCAGCAACCAATGGAAATTGATAATTCTGGTCCCACAATTAGGGTTGACGATTGTGGTTTCTGTGTTGCTGAGTGCTTATGCAGGTTACTGGTTCGACGACTACTTCCAAACGTTGCCTATTTTGACGATAGTGGGAGCTGTAGTTGGCTTCGGAGGTGGCGTGCGAGCTGGTTGGAAACTAATCAATAGAAGTCTCCCAAGGAAGCAGGATGGAAGCAGTAAAAAAGGAAATAAGGAATGATTTGTTTCTTCTGCAAGTTCCTTGCCAGGCTCTACTCTATTATTTCTTTGGGAACTATTTCATTAATCTGAGCTTTTTTCTAGGATGTCTGGTTAGTCTTGCAAACTTCAATTTGATGGCACTTCAGACACAGAGTTTGGTGGGCGTCGAAGAAAAAAAGTTTCAGAAAAAAGCGGTAAGTGGTTTTGGCGTAAGGTATTTGCTTATGGCAGGTACATTAGCTCTGGCTTTGACCGTTCCCCAAATAGAACCATTTAGTTTGCTCAGCGGGATATTAGGAGTGCAGTATGTACTCTTCGGTCGCGAATTCTTCCGACGTTTTTTTGGATGGGTTCTGGCTTAAAGGAGAATCATGGGAGACATTGGTAAGATACAGCTATATACCTTTGGCGTGGGATGGATCGAGCCGTCTCAGAGATCGTGGTTGACAGTCACTGACAAAGACCTAAGTACATTGCTCTCTACTTTTGTAATTATGATTTTATTACTGATGGTGGGTTGGCTGATTGGTCGCAATCCTAAATTGATACCCAGTTACCCTCAATTGTTTTTGGAGACCATAGTCGGATTTGTTGATGGGCTTTGTCAAGAATCTTTGGGTAAGGACTTAGGTCGCTCCTTCACAGCTTTCATTGGGACACTATTTATCTTTCTACTAATGTGTAATTACATCGGGGTGTTTGGTTTTGAAGAGCCCACACTTGATATTAACCTACCATTGGGATTGGGATTACTTGGTTTCGGAATTGCAGTTTATCAAGCGATGAGATTTAAGGGGTTTTTTGGTTATTTCCGGGAACTTTTGATGGAGCCGATTCCAATTATAATGTTTCCATTAAACGTAATTGGTGAGCTTTCTAAGATAGTCTCCATAAGTTTCCGTTTATTCGGGAACATAATGGGTGGTGCCGTAATTATCCAGGTTGTCTCATGGTTGGTTGGCTATATTATTCTACCGATCGGTTTGTACGGATTTTTTGGAATATTCGTGGGTACAATACAAGCTTTCGTATTTACGATGTTGACACTTGCCTACATCGCTCAGGGGGTAGAACTGGAAGAGGAAGAAGAGGAAGGTCAGACGGCATGATATACGCAGAATATGCTACAGA